>NZ_JARDAL010000001.1:0-218460 GCF_048957595.1 Acinetobacter sp. AS5
GTTATATGCGGGCCAATTGGTTGTGCGGTAGATTTTGTGTGTAGGCTTCTTCATTTGAAAATTATATCGCTGAAAAACCCTTTACAGATAGGTTTGTGCAACAAAGCCGTTAATCTTTAAAAGAACTCCTTTAAAGAATTCCCCATTCAACATAGCCACACACCCTAAAATTTTATACAATAGTGCATCCTTTTCCATGGTGCTGCTTTATGACCGCTTGGACTGCTCATGTCACTGTCGCAACTATCGTTGAAAAAGACGGAAAATTCTTGTTTGTAGAAGAACATACAGAAGGTGTGACACACACGGTATTTAATCAGCCAGCAGGTCATATCGAATGTGGCGAAACTATTATTGAAGCTGCCATTCGCGAAACCATGGAAGAAACCGGACATACAGTGAGTATTGAATCACTGCTAGGTATTTATACCTATACCCCACCGATGTTCCCGGATCGTACTTATTTTCGTTTCTGCTTTCTAGCCAAATCCATTGACTATGACCCAAATGCCACTTTAGATACAGATATTGTCGGCGCAGTCTGGATGACGCTCGATGAACTGATTGGATCTGCTCGCGCGCGTAGTCCATTGGTGATTAAAGCCGTGCAAGATGCGCTTTCAGGTCAAAAATATCCTTTATCGCTCATTTACGAGCACCAGAATTCTCCCTTACTTTCAAATTTGGATGCCTAATCCTATGCAACAACGTGTCATCGTCGGTATGTCAGGTGGTGTAGATTCATCTGTTTCTGCCGCCCTTTTACTTCAACAAGGTTATCAGGTTGAAGGTCTTTTCATGAAAAACTGGGAAGAAGATGACGGCACAGAATATTGCACGGCGATGGAGGATCTTGCCGATGCACAAGCCGTTTGCGACAAAATCGGCATTAAACTGCATACCGCAAACTTTGCCATGGAATATTGGGATCGCGTATTCGAACATTTCCTGGCGGAATATGCAGCTGGCCGTACGCCAAACCCAGACATTTTATGTAATAAAGAAATTAAATTTCGTGCCTTTCTCGATCACGCAGTAAATCTGGGTGCAGATTTTATTGCGACGGGTCATTATTGCCGTCGTGGTGAAACCATGACCAACTCACGTGGTGAAGAATATGCACCTTTATTGCGTGGTGTGGACAATAACAAAGACCAGACTTATTTCCTGCATGCGGTTCATGGTCGTGAAATTAATAAGACCCTGTTCCCTGTTGGTGAAATTGAAAAGCCACAAGTCCGTAAAATTGCAGAAGAATTAGATCTGGTCACGGCCAAGAAAAAAGACTCGACCGGGATCTGTTTCATTGGTGAACGTCGTTTTAATGACTTCTTGAAGCAATATTTACCCGCTCAACCCGGAAAAATCGTGCTGGAAGACGGTAAAGAGGTTGGTGATCATCACGGCTTAATGTACTATACGCTCGGTCAACGCGGTGGTATTGGTATTGGCGGTATGAAGGGTGTTGCTGAAGGTGCCTGGTTCGTATTGCATAAAGATATCGAAGGCAATCGTCTGGTGGTCGGTCAAGGCCATGAACACCCACTCATGCAGAGCACGATGCTCTGGTCTGAGGCAATTGACTGGGTGGCAGGTGAGCAGGATATTCCTGAAACAGGTTTCCGCTGTACGGCCAAAACCCGTTACCGTCAGACTGATCAAGCATGTACTGTGTATCAAGATTCAGAATCACCGAATGGTGTTCGTGTTGAGTTTGATGAACCTCAACGTGCAGTGACCCCGGGTCAAAGCGTGGTGTTCTATTCAGGTGAAGTTTGTTTAGGGGGGGGTGTGATTCATCATACCAATGCACCTAAACCTGATTTTATAAAAGGATGAATTCGGCATGACGGAGTTACCATTTCAACCAGCCACAACGTTGAATACTCGTCAAAATCGTGCTTTGGCATTAGCGGGTGTGTTTCAGGCCACCCAGCTGACCCATATGACCGCATTGACGGGTCAGCAAAGCATTGGTGAAAGTGGTAACTTTTATTTTGAACAGTTGATTAGAGCCAGTCTCAATATTCGTTCCGGCAGCAATCAGAATGCCCAGACACTCGACTTTTTTAATCAGCTGGCCGATGTTTCCTTAGGTTTAAAAACATTAGAAAGCAGCATTATTCAACCCTTTAATACTTCTCCAAAATCCAGAATTCCAAAACTTTCCAGTACAAAACTTCCAATGACCTATGCAATGGCACTTCTTCAGTTAGAAAAGAAGGTCTACAGCAATCCCAAATTTGTTGAAATTATTGAACAGTCCCAACAGAAAATTCTCAGACAGCTCTCCTTCTTCGATAATAATTACCTGCACCCCAGCATCATTGCCAATCTCGCTCAAACCTATGTCGATACGGCCGGACAGATTAATCCGCGCATTATGGTACGTGGTAATGCCGAAGCCTTTAAAGATGCCGGACACACCAACCGCATTCGTGCGTCCTTATTTACCGGTTTGCAAATGGCACATCTGTGGCGCCAGCTCGGTGGCAGTTCTTGGGGCATGGTATTTGGCAAACGCAAGTTGCTACAAGATATTCAGAATCTAGCGCGTTTACAGTTTCAGGTGGTTTAACTGATGCTGCACGTGTTTCGTTTTACGTTTAATTCCAAAATCTAAGGAATCGATATGAACGCTTTAACTGCACTTTCTCCATTAGATGGACGTTACGCGAGCAAATGTGATGCTCTACGTCCTTTTCTTTCTGAGTTTGGTTTAATCCATGCTCGTGTGACTGTTGAAGTGCGTTGGTTACAAGCGCTTGCAAACCACCCGGAAATTACTGAAGTTCCGGCATTTTCAAGCGAAACTAATGCAGCGCTTGATGCGATTGTGAGCGATTTTTCTGAAGATGATGCTAATCGCATCAAAGAGATCGAACGCACCACCAACCACGACGTTAAAGCGGTTGAATATTTCCTGAAAGAAAAAATCGCTAATATCGATGAACTTAAAAATGCCGGTGAATTTATTCACTTTGCATGTACGTCTGAAGATATCAACAACCTGTCACATGCCTTGATGCTGAAAAGCGGTCGTGATGTACTGGTTGCATCTATGCAGCAAATCATTGATTCGATCGTTGCGCTTTCTGAAAAGCATGCAGACCAGCCAATGCTGTCTCGTACTCATGGTCAAACTGCCAGCCCGACGACTTTGGGTAAAGAAATGGCGAACGTGGCCTATCGCCTTGCACGTCAAATTAAACAGTTCAAAAATGTTGAGTTACTAGGCAAAATCAATGGTGCAGTTGGTAACTACAATGCGCACTACTCTGCTTACCCAGACATCAACTGGCCTGCGCATTCACAAGCATTTGTAGAGTCTTTGGGTCTAGACTTCAACCCGTACACTACTCAGATCGAGCCACACGATTACATGGCAGAACTGTTTGATGCGCTGCGTCGTTTCAACACTATTCTGATCGATTTTAACCGTGACGTTTGGGGCTATATCTCTCTTGGTTTCTTCAAGCAAAAACTGAAAGAAGGTGAAGTCGGTTCTTCAACCATGCCGCATAAAGTTAACCCGATCGACTTCGAAAACTCTGAAGGTAACTTGGGTATTGCAAACGCGGTACTTGCCCACTTAGGTGAAAAACTGCCAATTTCTCGCTGGCAGCGTGACCTGACTGACTCGACTGTGCTTCGCAACATGGGTGTTGGTTTTGCGCAAAGCTTAATTGCTTTTGAAGCTTGCTCTAAAGGTATTGGCAAACTTGAGTTGAACGCTGCGCGTATCAATGAAGACTTGGACAATGCGCAAGAAGTATTGGCTGAACCAATTCAAACTGTAATGCGTCGTTACAACGTTGAAAAACCATACGAAAAACTAAAAGCCCTGACTCGTGGTCAAGCCATGACTCGCGACATGATGGTTGATTTCGTAAACGGTAACGAGTTAGAAGCTGTTCCTGCTGCTGACCGTGCGCGTTTAGCAGAAATGACCCCTGCATCATATACAGGTAATGCTGCTGACCAAGCCAAACAAGTGGCTGAGCTAATTGCTAAAATCTAATTTGCAATAAGACGAAAAGGCGAAGCTCAGGCTTCGCCTTTTTATTTATAATGTGTTTTATTCTAAAAAAGATATTTCATAATAACGACATGATTGATCATCGACTTTCTGCCAAACATTACGCGAGCCTGGGTATTTTAATTCTAGCGATTTTGCTTGCCAGTATTCGTCCTCTAGAACTGGAAGCTTATCTCTTGCATCAGGCAGGCACAGTTTTCATGATCATCATGCTGCTCATCTGCCTGTATAAAATCGGCCTGAATTTTTTAAGTTTTAATTTATATATTCTTTTTCTGATTGTTCATGTGATTGCTGCGCACTATCTATATTCTTATGTGCCTTATAACCAGTGGATCGAACAGATTTTTGGCTTTAATCTGAATGAAGCCATGCACTGGTCACGCAATATGTTCGACCGATTTGTCCATCTGGCTTACGGATTATTACTTTATCCTATTTTCTATCGCCTGTTTCAGGTCTGGTTGCCGCAGCAAAAACCCGTGGTCATTTTCCTGCTGGTGATTCAGTTTGTAGTGGCCAGTAGCATGATCTATGAATGGCTGGAATGGCTGATTGCCATTGGTTTATCTCCTGAGGAAGCTGAAAACTATAATGGACAACAAGGGGATATGTGGGATGCGCACAAAGACGTCTTGCTTGCTACGATTGGCGCGGCGATAACAGGCGGTCTGCAGTTGATACCGTCCAATAGAAAAGCTCACCGAAGTGAGCTTTAAAATTCATTCAAGATCAATTGAATTAAAGTTTTGGATCACGCATTTAATTACATTCATATTTTCAATTATGAATGTGGGCAATATCGCATCCAATCATCTTTCATTTTTTGCAGTTCATTACCCGTCAACATCTCACTGTAATAAATGAAATAGGTTGCATCAGGATATTGAATCTCATGACGGAACATCATGCCACGCAGTGACACAGATAACTCCTCAGGAAAATCATCCTCTAAATAAAGTTCTTCAAATTCATAATTAAAATAACAATTTTGCGTCGCAAGAAATGCTTCAGCTATAGCCATGTTTCTGCTCTAACAATGAAATATGCTTTATATTATCTGATTAGTTTCAATGATGGTTTACATTTCATTCGGTTCAATCCATTGAACAAACTTAGATTCTGACAAATGTGGATATTTGAACTTATCTAGATATTCAAAACAGGCCTTTTGGCCTTGAGGAATTTTATCCAGATGCTTATCGAAAAATAAATGCCGACTATATTGAGCGCCATCAAAGCGAATACTCACACGTTCAAATTCATTACCACCTCGAACTTTATGCATCTGATAAAACTGCACAACACCACATTCCTTCGATGGAATAACAGGTGGATCATTGGGCTTTAGAAAGCTATACAGCAGAAAGATACAAACGCCGGGTAGAAAACTCAGCCAAAACAAAACCTTCTTAGAATTATCCTGAGTTAATTTTGCTTCAGAATAAAGCATACATAACATCGGAATAAATACGATACTAAAAAAACCAAGCAACAAAATAAACGTGAGCATATGAGCCTAGACTCAATCAGAGTACTCCACTTATATCATAATAATATGATTTCAAAAAATAAAAAAGCTCACCGAAGTGAGCTCTAAAATTCATTCAAGATCAACTGAATTAAAGTTTTGGATCACGCATTTGTACCAAGTTTGCATTGGCTTTACTTAAGCTTTCCATGACTTTATTCATGACAGTGGGTACCAGTGAATCAGCAATTTGCGCTGCTTGCAGGCCCAGCTTTTCACCCAAAGTTGGTTTTTTTCGGGTCTGGATGGAATAGATATCATGTTGGGTTAACAAGTTGAGCAGGTATTCATCTGAGGTTTGCAGTTTATCCACCAGATTTAGATCTAGCGCATCCCGACCATACCAATGCTCACCAGTGGCCACTTTTTCAACATTTAGCTGCGGACGATACTTCTCAACGAAATGTTTGAATAAAGCATGGGTTTGCTGTAATTCTTCTTCAAACTTGGCCTTACCTTCTTCGGTATTTTCACCAAACATAGTCACAGTACGTTTGTACTGACCAGCAGTATAAAGCTCAAAGTCGATTTTATTGTCTTTTAGCAAACGGTTAAAATTGGGGACTTGAGCAACTACACCAATTGAGCCGACAATCGCGAATGGTGCAGAAATAATTTCATTGGCAATACACGCCATCATATAACCGCCACTGGCCGCCACTTTATCGACACAGATGGTCAAATGAAAACCTGCCTCACGTAAACGTACCAGTTGTGCTGCTGCAAGTCCATAACCATGCACCATGCCGCCCGGACTTTCCAGACGCACTACAACACGGTCACGGCCAGCTTTAGCTGTAGCCAGAATCAAAGTGATTTCTTCACGCAAACCTTCTACCGCAGAAGCCGCCATATCACCTTTAAAATCGAGTACATAGATTTTTTGATTGGTTTTCTTACGTGCACGCGCTTCTTTTGACAGTTGTTGCGATAACTGTAAAAGTTCCAGTTTAGACCCAGTAGTTTGCGCTATTTTTTTTCGTTGTTCATTGATGCGCGCATTGAGATGACTAATACGGATTTCAGCGGACAGTTTCGGAGTATGAAATAACATAAAAAATCTATTCTCTATTTAATTCGGATTTATCCCTTTAGATTAGGTCAATTTCGGTTTTTTTCAACTTTATTTCGAGAATTATTACGATTATCACCATCTATTTCACCTATAAAAAAGAGCCTTACGGCTCTTTTTTTATATATCGGATTAACCAAAACGCCCGGTAATATAGGCTTCAGTCAACTGATGATCTGGCTGGGTAAAGACTTTCTCGGTCGAGTTGACTTCAATCAGATCACCCAAATGGAAATAAGCAGTACGATCCGATACACGTGCTGCCTGTTGCATGGAGTGAGTTACAATCGCAATCGTGTATTGGGTAGAAAGCTCAGAAATCAGCTCTTCTACTTTAGCGGTTGCAATGGGATCAAGTGCTGAACATGGTTCATCCATCAGGATCACTTCCGGGCTGACTGCAATGGTACGCGCGATACACAGACGTTGCTGCTGACCACCCGATAAACCTGTTCCCGGCTGGTTTAAACGATCTTTCACTTCTTCCCACAAACCAGCTTTACGCAAACTGCCTTCTACAATTTCTTCAAGATCGTACTTGTCACGCGCCAAACCATGCAGTTTTGGACCATAGGAGACATTATCGAAGATTGATTTCGGGAATGGGTTCGGCTTCTGGAAAACCATACCAACCTGTGCACGTAGCAAGACCACATCTAGGTTTGGATCATAAATATCCTGATTGTCCAGCATGACTTTACCGGTCACACGGCAGCTATCAATGGTATCGTTCATGCGGTTTAAGGTACGCAGAAAGGTCGATTTACCACAGCCTGATGGCCCAATAAAAGCAATCACTTCATTTTCATAAATGTTCAGGTCAATGCCTTTAATCGCTTCCGCTTCACCATAGTACACATGCACATCAGAAGTACTAAGTTTCACATTCGTCGACTTCGCATCTTTTTTGCTGCTGCTTTGCGTATCGAACTGGGAAACAAACGGGGTTGCCGGCTTTTGTGTCGCCTCATCCGAGGTGAATTGTGTCTGTTGTGGATTCACGATTTGATCCTTTTTTAAGGAATTTTGAATAACAGTTGTGTTCATGATTCTGCCCCTATTACCAACGGACTTCAAATTTCTTACGTAACCAGATGGCCAGACTGTTCAAGCTGATCATCATGGCCAGAAGTACAATAATTGCTGCTGCGGTACGCCCTTCAAAGAAGTTACGCAATTCATTGCCTTGCCATAAGAAAATCTGTACAGGTAAAGCCGTTGATTGGTCAAATGGTGTGGCTGGAACGCTGGCAACAAAAGCACTCATCCCGATTAATAACAATGGTGCAGTTTCACCCAAAGCCTGTGCAACCCCGATAATTGCACCCGTCAAAATACCCGGTAAAGCCAAAGGCAAGACATGATGGAATACTGTCTGGATGCGGGAAGCACCGAGTCCTAAAGCTGCCTGACGAATCGAAGGTGGAACCGCTTTAAGTGATGCACGTGTGGTAATGATCACGGTTGGCAAGGTCATCAGACTCAGTACCAGACCACCCACCAATGGTGCTGACAGTGGCAAATGCATCCAGCCAATGAAGATCGCTGCACCCAATAGACCGAAGACAATTGAGGGAACGGCTGCCAGGTTGTTGATATTGACTTCGACCACATCGGTGATCCAGTTTTTCGGTGCAAATTCTTCCAGATAGATCGCTGAGGCCACCCCGATTGGAATCGAGATAAAGATCACGATCATCATCATGAACAGCGAGCCCATGAAAGCGCCTGCCAAACCTGACGTTGCCGGTGAACTACGCGAGTCAGGACTGGTAAAAATATTAGTATTGAAACTGTTTTCGATTACACCTGAGGCTTTCATCTCGTCCGCCACCTGACGTACTTCAGGACTGAGCTGCTGCTGTTCATCAGGGAGATCACGGTCAATATTTCCCGCCAACCAGACATCGATATTGGCATCCGCCAGAATTTTCACTTCCTTACTTTGACCAACCAGACTCGGATCATTCATGACCATGTCACGCAAGCGGTAAGCTTCTGAACTGGTATATAAAAAACCCAGTTCATCACGCTGGCTTTCCAGCTTGCTGTCTTTGGCGATCATACCGTTGATAATCAACGCATCCCAATCCACCATTCCGACTTCGGTCTGCCATGCGATAAAGCGATCTTCAAACTGTGCTGGAGATTCTCCTGCAGCTGGCTTTGGTTTTGGACCAATATCCACAATGGCTGGATCGAAATGAATCGGCAAACTCATGCTGCTTTGCCAGAATGCAGGCAAACCTTTGGATAAAATACTCCCGAACAGCAATACCACAAAGAACAGACCTGCCAGTACCGCAGAGAAACCAAATAAACGGAAGGTTTTTTCTTTACGATGACGTCGTGCCAAAGAGCTTTGAATGGTCTTCTTACGCTTTTCACGCAGCTCGGCGGCGATGGATGGATCAATACGCTGATCCACAGGCGTTGTATTTGAAGTACTCATTAGTCGTATTGCTCACGATATTTACGCACGATGATCAGTGCAACAATGTTCAAACCTAAGGTAATGACGAATAGCGTCAGTCCTAGCGCAAAGGCCACCAGTGCTTGCGGACTTGCAAAATCGGTATCGCCAGTTAGCTGATTCACGATAGTAATCGTGACCGTAGATACGGCTTCAAGCGGATTGGCATGCAACTGCGGACTGTTCCCGGCTGCAAGAACCACAATCATGGTTTCACCAATCGCACGTGATGCCGCCAACAGGAACGCACCGATAATACCTGGTAGAGCTGCGGGTAAAACCACCTGACGTATCGTTTCAGATTTGGTCGCACCCAGACCCAAAGAGCCGTCACGTAAGGCACGCGGCACTTGAGTAATGATGTCATCTGACAAAGAAGATACGAACGGGATAATCATGATGCCCATGACCAGACCGGCGGTCAGTGCGCTGGTGGCATTAATTTCGAGTCCGACCAGAGCACCCATGCTTTTAAGGAATGGACCGATGATCATCAAGGCAAAGACACCATAGACAATCGTAGGAATACCCGCCAGCACTTCAATCGTAGGTTTTGCCCAAGAGCGGAATCGCGGGGAGGCGTATTCCGCCAGATAGATCGCAATCATCAGGCCAACTGGAACCGCGACCAAAAGTGCGATCCCGCTGACCATGAGCGTACCCCATAGCAGAGGCAATAAACCATAACTGCCTTCGGCACTACCCGAGGTACTAAAACCGGGGTTCCATTCAGTACCAAAAAAGAAATCCAGTGGGCTGACGAAGCTGAAGAAACGCATTGCCTCGCCAAACATCGACATCACAATCCCGAGAGTGGTCAGAATCGCCACACCCGAACATAATGCCAGGCCGATATTCATCATTTTTTCGACTTGGTTACGCGCACGGAATTCTTGGCTAATATGTTTCTTTGCCCAGACCAGACCAGCTAGTGCAGCCGAAATTACCACTGCCAGTTTCGCAAACGTACCAATGGTCGAGAATTTAGCCAACTGCTCTGCCGCTGCAACTTCATAGGCTGCAGGTGTATCACTAACCCCAAAACCTGAGGCAAGTGCCTGAACGCGATCAATCACAACACTCAAACTTGCCGGATCCAGACTGGCCGAAACATTTTCTGGCAAATGGTTGAGTACCACCTGCTCCAGAAAAGTGGGTTCCACCATATTCCAAACAATCAAAATTAAAAACGCAGGGATACCACACCATAGTGCAACCAGGGCACCATAATATCCGGGACGCGAGTGTAAGTTTGCAGAATTGCTTCCCTTACCTGCTAAGCTACGGCTTTTACTTAATCCGATTTGATAGGCTATGGCCATGATGGCCAATAACACACCTATAAGTAGCAGATTCATGTATTCTCCACTGTTTTTTCAATTTTCATGGTTTGAAAAAACTTGTTTATCGCAAAAAGCCGATGGTAGGTTGACCCTACCACCAGCGTTTTCAAAATCATTTATTACTTCACAACAACCGCTTTACCAGCCTTGAAATTTGCCAGGACTGCTGCACGTTCTTTATCAGACATTGAAATCAAACCTGCTTTTTCCAGCTTAGAGCCTTTGCCAGATACTTTCTTGTTCAGGAAGTATTCTGTGAACTGCGGTAAGCCTTTGATCGATTTCAAGTGTTCGCCTTTTACGTAGAAGAACAATGGGCGTGATACTGGATAAGCACCATTCAAAATGGTCTTTTCAGAAGGTGCTACATTGTTCACCGTAGCAACACGTAGACGGTCACGGTTCTGATCATAGAAACCTAGGCCAAACACACCTACCGCACTTGGAGAAGTCTTCAAACGTGCCAATGTTTCGGTATAGTCACCGGCAATCTCAACCACACGGCCATCTTTACGGAATGTCGTACAGGCTTTTTTCTTGGCATCTTTGTCTAGAGACTTAATTGCAGCGTATGTTTCACAACCTGCATCCACCATTTTCTCCTGGAAGACTTCGCGCGTACCATGATTCGACGCAGGAATTACCAGGGTGATTGGTTCATTTGGAAGTGCTTTGTCAATTTGGTTCCAACGCGTGTACGGGTTAGCGACCATTTTGCCATTTGATGGAAGTTGTGCAGCAAGTGCAGCGAAGACATGTTGTGGACGCAGTTTATAAGCCGCTTTATTGGCATTCGATGCAAATACAATACCGTCATAACCAATTTTGATTTCTAGTACTTGGTTAACACCATTCTTTTTACATTCTGCTAGTTCAGTACTTTTGATTTGACGCGAAGAGTTAGCGATATCAATCGTGTTATCACCCACGCCATTACAGAACTGCTTTAAACCACCTGAAGAACCGCCAGAACCGACAACTGGTGTTTTAAACTGTGGAAAAGTATTACCGAATTCTTCCGCCACGATACTGGCATATGGAAGTACAGTTGAAGAACCTGCAATTTGAATGGTGTCACGAGCTGCGTGTGCAGTCGTTACAGCAGCTGCCCCGGTTACTGCTAATGCTAAAGCTATATTTGTAAAGCGCATTCTAGTATCTCTCTCATTTATGCAAATTTGGAGTACACCACTTTTTATTCAGTTTTGTACTTCTTTCGATACCTGCATTTTGATTTTAGAATATGACAGATAAGTTACAGCTTTATTACGATTTAGTGATTTTTAATCTAGCGGTTTTTTCTTGATTAAATTTTTATGGATTTCAATGATTAAGTTCTTTTTGTCATTCACTTCAATAAAAAATTTTAGACCAATGACATGTAACAATTTTTATAAACCTGAACTCAAGATAAATCCTGCTCCCCAGTTTTACATAAGCCTATGACAAATAAATAACAGGCTAAACGGGATTCAGATCTTCCGTGTTTTTGTTGTGAATTTCGATCTGGGAAATGACCATTTTGTTTTTTAAGCCCACAAAAAAAAAGGAGATCTTTCGATCTCCTTTTTATTTAAATACAGAATTTCAATCTAACTACATACAAAAATATTATGCATCTACCTGAACCTGTGGAATACGATATTTAATCAGGAATACGCAGCAAAGAGC
The DNA here is from genome assembly GCF_048957595.1 of Acinetobacter sp. AS5. NCBI lineage: Bacteria > Pseudomonadati > Pseudomonadota > Gammaproteobacteria > Moraxellales > Moraxellaceae > Acinetobacter > Acinetobacter sp. AS5. The sequence continues at coordinate 12,130 of NZ_JARDAL010000001.1, forward strand.
AAATACTAAAGGTACGCCAAGCGCATAAAAATAACCTGAAACACCATATTGCGTGAGTACAATTCCGCCAATGGCTGATCCTAAAATTGCACCCATACGCCCCATTCCAATTGCCCATCCTGTTGCAGTTGCGCGAACTTGAGTTGGATATGCAGCGACCACCAGGTAATTCAAAGCCAACTGCTGACCGCCAATTCCAAATCCTGCCAATGCAATCAAAGCGAAGATATAGCCCCACTGATTACTTTCAATAAATAAACCTAAACCAGCGACGATCACTAATCCTGTAATTAGCATAAAAGTGAGAATTTTAGCGGCTTTGTTGCATAAAGGTTTGAAAGGCTGAGTTCCCTTAAGCTACTCAAATTTAAGAGACAACTTGGGTATGAGGGCGACCTAATTCTGTGAATTTATTCAAGACTGCCATGCGTGCATGGATCTCATTCACCTGACTTGGAAAACTCCGCGCTGTTAATTTATCGCCTAATAATTTGATGCAATGCATCTTGGTTTCAACCAAACTTCGACGGTGATAACCAGACCACTTTTTCCAAAGCGATCTGCCTAGCCGTTTGACTGTCTTTAATAATTCGTTCCGCTCTATAGACCTCGCTTGCTGATCCTTCCAAGGCTTTGCATTCTTTCTAGGTGGAATGATCGCATGTGCATCTCGATCTAAAATGACTTGTCGGCAGTGCTTTGTGTCATAAGCACCATCTGTATAAACAGAATCAATTGGTTCATCCAAGGGAATTTGAGCAAGTAAATCTTCGAGTACTTGAGAATCACTGACATTATTTGTGGTGAGTTGTACTGCACGTATTTGCAGGGTTTTAGCATCTATAGCAATGTGAAGCTTACGCCATTGGCGACGATATTCAGCCCCATGTTTCTTGCGTTTCCATTCACCTTCACCAAGAAACTTCAAACCAGTAGAGTCTACGAGTAGATGCAGTCCATCACTACTTTTTTGATAGCTAATCGCAATATCAATATGCTTTTGTCTACGACAAAGGGTGGAATAATCCGGAGCTGTCCAATCTAATCCAGAGAGTTTAATCAGACTTTGAACAAAACCTGTGACCATACGTAAAGAGAGTCGGAATAGTAATTTGATCATTAAGCAGCATTGAATCGCTGTATCGGAGTAGGTTTGATTTCGACCTTGCTTGCCTTGTGATTGTGCATACCACTGAGTCTTTGGATCAAACCAAATGGAAATATTACCTCGGTTAATTAAGGCTCGGTTATAGGATGACCAATTGGTTGTACGGTAGATTTTAGAGGCAGGCTTATTCATTTTGAAATTATATTGCTGAATAAGCTTTTGATGCTAGGTTTGTGCAACAAAGCCTCCTGGCATCTAAAACTAAAATTTGATTATAAAAAAAAAGAGATCTTTCGATCTCCTTTTTTTCACACTTAACCGCTTATGCGATTGGCGGTGTATAAGTCCCATCAGCGATTGAATCTTTGATACGATCCGCTTCTGCAAGCACTAGCGCCAGCAAGTTCTTCACGTTATCAAGCGTTGCCACCGGGCTTAAAGTGGTCATTTTCAGAGACTGAACCTGACCCACTTTCGTCACACCAATGTTCGCTTCACCACGTGCAAACAGTTCGTCTGCTACGTTTTGGTTGAGCGTATCCAGCAATTCAACCGGATAGCCCGCTGGAACCACACGGAACAAGACAGACGCGAATTGAGGCTCAAGCAGAAGCTCGAGACCGTCAGTCGCTTTAATGTAGTCTGCCACATCACGCGTTAAGCCAACCCCATGATCGATCATTGAACCATAAAGCTCTTCGCCCAATGCTTCTACCGTCATCCACAATTTCAATGCATCAAAACGACGCGTGGTTTGTAGCGACTTCGACACCAGGTTAGGAACACCATGCTCTTCATCATAAGCAGAGTTTAGGTACTCAGCTTCATAATGCATGAAACGGTAGTTCGCTTCATCTTTGAGCAGGAACGCACCACAAGAAATGGTCTGGAAATAATGCTTATGGAAATCAAGCGTGATTGAATCAGATAGCTCAATCCCGTCCAGCATAGAACGATAGTCATTCGAAAGAATCAGTGCACCACCCCATGCCGCATCGATATGCATCCACGCGCCATATTTATTGGTGATTTCACGAATGGCTTTCAATGGATCAATCGCACCAGCATCTGTTGTACCTGCAGTCGCTACTATACATGCCACGATTTTGCCTTCAGACTGAAGATGTGCCATGGTTTTTTCCAGCGCGTCTACGTCCATTTGAGCATTTTCATTCACAGGAACAGTGACCACTGACTGGAAGCCCATGCCCATCATCGCCATGTTCTTTTGCACAGAGAAGTGTGCATTTTCAGAACAGATGACTTTGACATTACGCATCGCATCCGCAGGGATACCATCACGCTGAACCGACCACGGATTGCCGTTTTCGTCTTTCCAGTTTTTCGCGATGCATGCATCACGCGCAAGCAAGACGCCCATCAAGTTAGACTGCGTACCGCCAGAGGTAAACACACCGGCCTGACCTGCACCATAGCCCACTTTTTGACGTAACCAGTCAATTAACTGAACTTCCATCAATGAACCGGCCGGGCTTTGATCCCATGAGTCCATTGACTGGTTGGTTGCGTTAATCAGCACTTCCGCGATCTGGCTAGTCACCATCGTTGGACAGTGCAGATGCGCTAAAGAATGCGGATGATGAACTTTCAAGCTCTTATTGAGAAATAACTCAACCATACGCTCTAAAGATTTTTCTACACCCAAGCCTTCTTTAGAAGGATTGAACCCAATCGCGCTGCGTAGCTCTTTAATGCTGCCGCCAGTATACATTTTGTCATTTTGCAACCATGCCGCAACCGCTTTGGTCGCTTGGTCCATGCCAGCCTGATAGTCAGCAATGGATGCAGCATCATTGCAGAGTAACGCTTTACGATGTTCTGCGAAATCTACCATGAATTATGCGCCTCGAACTGCAACTAGTGCTTCAGCAACCGATTTTTTGAAACGAGCAATTACTTCAACACATTCGTCTTGAGTAATGATCAACGGGCAAAGTAAACGAATCACTGTACCATTACGACCACCTTTCTCAAGCAATAATTTATTGTTGAAACATGCAGTCTGGATCGCTGCAGCCAATTGACCATCAGCAGGTAAAGACCCCATATGATCCGCATCTTTGCGCTCATCTACGATTTCAACGCCGATCATCAGACCACGGCCACGCACGTTACCGATACATGGGAATTCAGCAGCCAGTTTTTTCAATTCAGCTTGCAGGAAATCACCACGCTCTTGCGCATTTTGAGCCAGGTTCTGCTCTTTAATGGTATTGATCGTTGCAAGACCTGTACCCATCGCCAATTGGTTACCACGGAATGTACCGGTGTGACCAGCAGGTTGCCATGCATCAAACTTGCGTTTAATACCTAATACTGCAAGTGGCAAGCTACCACCTACGGCTTTAGACATTACCACGACATCAGGTTCAATCCCTGCATGTTCGAACGCAAACATTTTGCCTGAACGTGCAAAACCAGCCTGAACTTCATCAAGAATCAACACGATGTTGTGTTTTTCAGTCACTTCACGGATTTTTTGCAACCATTTTACTGGCGCAGTCACCACACCGCCTTCACCCTGAATCGCTTCAAGAATTACAGCTGCAGGTTTGGTCACACCGCTTTCGACATCTTCAATGAAGTTTTCAAAGTAGTAAGTCAGGGCATCTACACCGGCTTCACCGCCAAGACCCAATGGGCAACGGTATTCATGCGGGTATGGCATGAACTGTACGCCCGGCATCAAGCCGTTCACTGCATTTTTCGCAGACAGGTTACCTGTCATTGCCAATGCACCATGAGTCATACCATGGTAGCCACCAGAGAAGCTGATCACTGAGCTACGCCCAGTAAAGGTTTTTGCTAGTTTAATCGCGGCTTCGGTTGCATCTGCACCGGATGGACCACAGAACTGCAAGCAGTACTCTTCTTGGCCACCTGGAAGATAAGAAAGAAGCGCTTCAGTAAAAGCATCTTTTAAAGGAGTAGTAAGATCCAGTGTATGCAATGGCAAACCACTTGCAATTGTGTCCTGGATACTTTGAATGACTGCAGGATGATTATGGCCTAATGCCAACGTCCCTGCCCCAGCTAAACAATCAAGGTACTCAGTACCTTCAACATCGGTAACCCAGCAACCTTGTGCTTTCGCTATCGCTAACGGTAATTTACGTGGATAACTACGCACATTCGATTCCATCTGACTTTGGCGAGTCAAGTAGTATTCGTTTGTGGAATTGGTGGCAGGGTTTACAGAAGTAACGCTCATATCGAATTACCATCTCTGATATGGGTGAAAGAAATAAGTCTGGTGACGTTTGGTCCTTTGACTCGGCGCTTTATAAGGTTCTAGCTAGCAGTTTTGTATTCGAATAACTAGGAGGCGGATGATACCGAATTTTTCAGGAAAATAAACAACTTTCAGTCACATTTTGTCCTAATCTTTATCGAAAAAAAACATCATGCTAATCCATCCCCTAAATCATCATCTTACAGTGTGACAGCAGAAAGAAAAGCGTGTTCTTTTATGCTTTTTTGTAGCGCAGGCGACATTCCGGTAATCAATCTTAAAATTATCTACTAAGTGTTTAATTATTAATAATAAATATAAATCAAATAATGAGATAAAATTAAAGAAAATTTAACACTCTTACGACAAATATTTCGTAAAAAGATCACAATTGAGATTTAATATTTTAACAACGGCTTAGATGGCCAATTTTAAGAAAAACAGGACAATTTCATGCGTCTCTTAGCACTTACCAGTTTGATCCTTGCCAGCACCCTCGCCACAGGCGCATTTGCAGCTCCTGCTGAATCTCTGAATTATAATGTTGTTAATCTTTCAGCAGAGGCTAGCCGTGAAATCTCAAATGATGAAATGCATGCTGTGCTTTATATTGAAAAATCCAACAAACAACCAGCTGAACTGGCCACTCAAATTAACCAGCTGATGAATCAAGCAATTGCCACAGCACGCAAATATCCAACTGTGAAAATCGAGACTGGGGCACAAAGTACTTACCCTATTTATGACAATGACAACCGCAAATTAAAAGAATGGCGTGGTCGTGCCCAGATTCGTCTGGAATCAAAAGATTTTAAAGCGACATCTCAATTGATTGCTGAATTACAACAGCACTTCCAGACCCAGTCGATTAATTTCAAGGTATCTGACGAAAAGCGTAAAAAAGTTGAAAGCGAGCTGATGATTGAAGCCACCAAAAACTTCCAGCAACGCGCACAGGCACTCACCCAGACCTGGAACAAACCGAGTTATCAACTGGTGAACTTAAACCTGAATACTAACAATTATTCACCACAGCCAGTACCGCGTATGGCCATGATGAAATCTGCATCGGCTGATATGGCGGTTCCTGAGCAGGAAGTTGCAGCAGGCGAATCGCAAATGGCCGTCAGCGCGAATGGAGCGATTCAGTTTAAATAAGACCTCATTATATTATTCAGACTTTTAAGAACCACTCTTTTGAGTGGTTTTTTATCATGTGAATATTCTTTAAAAAGCGAGGCTACAAATTCATACAAACTCAGGTAGGAATTGAGGTTTGACCGGTTTAGAGTAACGGACATTTGTTCCAGTCCTCTCTGCTCATGTCCCTTGACCAACTGAATCTTTACCTGTTTCATATCTTAAATGTACCCGACCAAGCCTCAATCTGGATGATCAACTATGTCTCCCTGATTGCGCATGACCTGGTTTATCTCTTTTTGCTGATTTTTGCTATTGCTTGGTTCCGTGGTAGTTACGAAGTAAAAACAGGGATTATTAAAGCCTTCATCTTTACAGCTATTACATTATTGATGAGTGAAGTATTGTCTGCGGTACTCAATACCCCACGCCCGTTTGTGATGGATGTTGGTCGCACCCTGATTGAACATGCACCGACTGGTTCTTTTCCCAGCAACCATATGAGTATTTTTAGTGGGATTGCCTTCGCCTATTATTTTTCACCGCAGCGAGACTTGGGACGAATTCTAATCTGGACAGCTTGGCTGGTGGCATGGTCGCGTGTTTATGTCGGTGTGCATTTTCCAATTGATATGCTGGGTGCATTCCTGATGGCAATAATAGTAAATTTAGCTGGCTTGCCGCTGTGGTGGAAATATGAGAATCAAATCATAAACTTTATTTTGGGTATTCATTATTGGGTATTTTCGCCTTTAATTCGAATGGGCTGGATCAAATAAATCTAATTAAAATGTCATAAAAAACCCGCTCGAAAGCGGGATTTTTTGAATCTCTAAACTTGAATCTGAATAATTTAGTAAATCGCCATATGATTGCGATGAATCATTTCCAGCGAACGCGCTTCACCTAACACCTGATGCACTTTATCTGATGCCAGACCACGAACGATATCTGCTGAACGTGAACTGAAGTTGACACGACCGACCGCAATCCGGTGACCTTGTGTATCGACACATTCCACCACATCACCGCGTTCGAAATGACCCTCAACCGCTTTCACCCCTACAGGCAATAAGCTGCGATGATTGTCTTTAATGGCTTTCACTGCGCCATCATCAATCACTAAACGACCTGCGGTTTGCAAGTGAGCAGCCAACCATTGCTGATGCGCTGTCATCCGGTCTTTATCAGTCACAAATAAAGTACCTAACAATTCGCCAGACATTAGACGTGATAGAACACCATCACTATCACCACTTGCAATTAAGGTCGGACAGCCCGACTTTGCAGCCAGACGTGCAGCACGAACTTTGGTCAGCATGCCACCACGACCAAATTTACCGCCTCCACCGGCCATATCAAACAGACTTTCATCCATCGCACGTACGGTATGGAACAGTTTGGCATCTGGATTAGACCGTGGGTCTGAGTCAAACATCCCTTCCTGATCCGTTAAGATAATCAGAAGGTCTGCATGAACCTGACCTGCGACCATGGCCGCAAGCGTGTCGTTGTCACCAAAGCGAATTTCGTCAGTCGAAACCGTGTCATTTTCATTGATCACCGGAATCACGCGCCAATCAATCAGGTTCTGCAAGGCATCACATGAGTTGAGGTAGCGACGACGATCTGCCAGATCATCATGGGTTAACAATACTTGCGCAGTTCGAATCTGATGCTTCTCAAGTACGCTTGACCAAGTATGAATCAGGCCCATCTGACCGATGGCAGCACAAGCCTGAAGACTGGGTAGATCGGTGGGTCGATTCTCAAGTTTCATTCGAACCATACCTTCAGCCACAGCACCGGAAGACACCAGAATAATCTCGTGTCCTGCATTGTGTAGATCTGCGATTTGTCCCGCCCAATGCGAGATAGCATCTAAATCTAAACCTTGTCCATTTGCTGTGAGTAAAGATGATCCGATTTTAACAACGATTCGTTTACAACCCTTGAGCTGACGCTGCCCATCTACCACTTCTATCATCTTGTCCTCAGACTCTTCTCTCAGAGATTAGCGTACGTAGTACACTTCCACATCACTATCATCATCGCCATCTTCATCATCTTCATCATCGCCCAGAATACCGGCAAGACGTTGCTGACGACGCATCTCACGATACGCTTCTTTTGCAGCGATGGTTTGTTCTCGTGTTTCAGCTTCAAGCTGATCACGGAATGCTTTCATTTCTGCTGCATATTCTGGATCTTCAGTTTCGCGTTCACGTTGCTCTTCGATCTGATCCATCAGGTAGTAAACCACGTCTTTGGTGCCTTCAGCCGTTAAGCCAGAAGTTTCAAAAACCGGCCCTTCCCACTGCAATTCTTCAAGAATATGGGTACACCATTCTTCACGGGTTTCTTCGGCCAACTGATCGACTTTGTTCAGCACCAATACGATCGGCAGTTTTGAAAGCGTTGGGGAGAAGTTTTCTAACTCTTTCATAATTGCTTTGGCATTATGTGCCGGATCTGAGCCATCAATCGGTTGTACGTCAACTATATGCAACAAGATACGGGTACGCGCCAAATGCTTCAGAAAGCGAATCCCGAGACCTGCACCTTCAGATGCACCTTCGATCAGACCTGGAATATCCGCCATCACGAATGAACGGTGACTGTCAGCATCGACCACACCCAGGTTTGGCACCATGGTGGTAAATGGATAATCTGCAACTTTTGGTTTTGCCGCTGATACAGCACGAATGAAGGTTGATTTACCCGCATTTGGCATACCCAGCAAGCCGACATCTGCCAGAACTTTAAGCTCTAGACGGATTTCACGGAATTCGCCTTTTTGACCATGCGTACACTTACGTGGTGAACGGTTGGTCGATGATTTAAAGTGGGTATTACCTAAACCACCATCACCGCCTGCTGCAACTTTCACGCGTTGACCGTCTTCGATCAAGTCGCCAATAATGTCACCAGACTCAACATCTACAATTGTTGTTCCTACCGGAACTTTTAATACGGTATCTTCACCGCCACGACCAGCACAGTTCGCCCCACGGCCATTTTTTGCTCGTTCTGCACGATATTTACGTGTATAACGATAATCAACTAGCGTACTGGTGTCGTCGTCAGCCTGAATATAAATGCTGCCGCCACGACCACCATCACCACCATCTGGACCACCAAATGGCACGAATTTTTCACGGCGAAAACTGGCTACGCCATTGCCACCGTCGCCAGCCTCTACGGTAATGACTGCTTCATCAACAAAGCGCATATTGCCAATCCTCTAAAAACTTTAAAACCCCATATTCTGCCATATTTTAAAGAATTTCTCGAATAGAATTATGCAGCAATCCCATAAATCTTAGTTAGTCGTTTTCTCTCCGAGCCTATTTGATCTTTTCAAGGCATAGATTTAGAAACAGAAGGCTTAAAAGATGGAAAAGAAGTGGCAGGAAATGAAGCGCTTTTGCCTTAGTACCATTCCCTATTCTGGAAATTCTTTTTGTGAACTTCTTGATGATTTTTAAAATAATTTATAGAGGAGTAAATTTTCAAATACCGTATTCACAAGAAAATATTCTGATGCGGATACCTTTTAAAATCTGTATTTTATATAAACCAAGATAAGTCTAAATTTTGTATTTTTATGCAAACTTCCTTGCTACCATTTAACGATAACTATTTAATAACACTTTGTTTATGTTCTAAAATATCTGGCAGACTTTTTTCAATCCAGCCAATTAAATACATGATTTTTTCAGATGCTTGCGAACCGGTAATGGTTAATTGATATTCCACTTTTGGCGGCACCACCGGATAAACCGTTCTGAGAATAAAACCATCCTGCTCCAGCATTTTTAAAGTCTGGGACAACATTTTTTCACTTACCCCTTCAATCCTCTGTTTCAGTTCACTGAAACGATGCACCCCTTCACTCAGGCAACGCAAAACCAAGATCGACCATTTATTGGCAAGGTGTTCCAATATTTCACGTGATGGACATTCAGTTGATAAAACCTGCCCCAGTAACGGGCTGATTGCATAATTTGTCATACTATTCTCACAATATTTTTATTACTTACTCATTTTAATATACTTACTCTTTGTAAGTTATCAGATTAATATTTCACCAGCAAGTAGATTTCTTGATTCTTACTAGATTGGGAACAATCCGCTGTAAATAAAAATCATAAAAAAAGAGCCTCAAATGAGACTCTTTTTTTGCTAAATACTAATTATGCATTAGTTTCAGCAGGAACTTTTGGATAGCTTACACCGCCCATTTGTTCAGCAATACGCAATACCTGGCAGCTATAACCCACTTCGTTATCATACCAAACATAAGCAGTTAAACGGTTGCCTGAAGTGATCGTTGCTTGCGCGTCGAATACACCTGCAGTGCGTGAACCGATAAAGTCAGAAGATACCACTTCAGTCGAGTTGGTATAACCGATTTGACCTTGCAGGCTAGAACCGATTGAAATCTGACGAATGTATTCATTCACTTCATCACGATCAACGTCTTGACCTAAAGTCAGGTTAAGAATCGCAAGAGATACGTTTGGTGTAGGTACACGTACAGAGTTACCTGTCAATTTACCTTGAAGAGCTGGAAGCGCTTTCGCTACTGCTTTCGCTGCACCAGTTTCAGTAATGACCATGTTCAATGTTGCAGCACGACCACGACGGTCTGCTTTATGGTAGTTATCGATCAAGTTCTGGTCGTTCGTGAACGAGTGAACTGTTTCAACATGACCATTCAACACTGTGTATTTGTCATGCAATACTTTCAGTGTAGGTGTAATCGCGTTAGTCGTACAGCTTGCAGCAGAGATAATCGTATCTTCATCAAGGATATCCGCTTGGTTTACACCGTAAACTACGTTCTTCATGTCACCTTTACCAGGTGCAGTCAGAATCACACGAGCAGCGCCCGGGCATTTAAGATGTTGAGCAAGACCTTCAGCATCACGCCATTTACCTGTGTTGTCGATCACAAGTGCATTGTTGATACCGTATGCAGTGTAATCTACTTCAGAAGGATTAGAAGCATAAATCACTTTGATGAAGTTACCGTTGGCAATGATTGCTTCGTTTTCTTCATCTACAGAAATTGTGCCTGCAAATGGACCGTGAATAGAGTCACGACGAAGTAAAGAAGCACGTTTTTCCAAATCACCATCAGATGATTTACGAACAACGATTGCTTTTAAGCTAAGACCACGACCCAGACCTGATTGACCAATCATCAAACGCGCCAGGATACGACCAATACGACCGAAACCATAAAGAACCACATCTTTATGTTCTACAGCAGCAGCATTACCTTCGATCGATTTAACAGCGTCTGCAACAAATGCATCGATGTCGCCGCCTTTTTCTTTAAATTCAACAGCAAGTTTACCCAGATCAACTTCAGCAGAACCGATGTTGTCTACTTTCACCAATGCTTCAAGAATTGGGAAAGTATCAACTACAGAAAGTTCAACGTCTAGTACGCGAGTACGACGGTGTGCTTTCAAAATCTGAATTACAGAACGGTTAATTAAAGAGCGACCATAAACTGTAGCTACAATATTTTTTTCACGATATAACTGGCCAACAAGGGCAATCATACGTTCCGCAATTTCTTCACGGTTTTTCCAGCGACCTTGGTGTTCTGCATGGAGGGCAACAATAGTGTCTTTGCTCACAGATACGTCCTCTAATTAATTGTAAATCTAAGCATAAATTTCTAAACCCGACAATTGTAATGGAATTGGCCGCAAGTTTGAATCAAAAGCTCATTGAGACGGGTAGTTTTTAACGTATATTCACTATAAATTTCAAAAATAGTTGTAATTAGCTAAATGATTTTGCATCCGAAAATTCTAAAGACCACTATTTTTCAGTACCGAGCATAAATTTGTTAAATGTTGTTTATTCATTCAATCTCTTTTTAATTTTAAGAGTTGAGCCGGTCCTGATAGTTTTCCAGATTTTTCTTAAGGGCTAATTGCTGTTTACGCTGCTTCAGCAAATGCAATATTCCTTCCACAACCAGTAATAAAACAGCCAACCAGATTGGAATATAGGTCAACCATTCACCTGATTCCACGCGCTCCCCAAGTGCCATCGAGGCAAAAGCCAGCAGTACCGGCTCCAGATAACTCAACAGCCCAAAGATGACAAAAGGTAAATATCGGCTGGCCAAAATATAGCTACCCAAACCGAGCGCACTTAAAAAGCCTAATCCAAGAACTGCCAAGATCAAGTGGGAGTGATTCAACATGAGCGGCATGGAATCGCTATAGATAAAGCCCAAATAACATGCCACAGGCAAAATCAGAAATAGATCCCACCAGAATCCCCCAAGATGATCGGTCGCGAATTTACGCCGCATAAAGAAATAAAGTGGATAAGCTAAAGCGACATAGACCGTTTCCCATGCGATCGAACCGATCCGCCAGATTTCATGTCCTACTCCCAACACTGCCAGAGCAACGGCGACCATCTGGAAAGATGACAATTTTTCTTTGTAAAGCGCACAACCGACCAGCACCATCACCAGAGGCAGGAGAAAATAACCGAGCGAGACTTCGAGGCCACGCCCATTGATAGGCCCCCATAAAAATAACCACAATTGCGTGGTACACAACAGTGAACTGATCAGCAACCAGATCAAGAATGAAGGCTGTTGCAACACCCGCTTAAAGATATTGCTAATATGTTTCAGATCACCCGACCACCACATGAAGGCAGTCAGGAATGGCAAGGTCGCCAGCATACGCCAGGCAAAGGTCTGTTCACTATCTAAAGGCTGTAAAAAAGGCGTAAATACATAGAGCACTCCAAAAACCACAGAGGCCAAGACAGATAACGCGATGCCTTTATACATAGTCAAACTCTACTTTCATTCGCCGACATTATAACGATTAGTACAATAGAAAGCTTGATGCTTCATCTATTTAAAATGTAGTCATCTCTCGATTTTAGATTGTTTTTCGACACGTAAAATAAAAAACCATGCCGTAGCATGGTTTCCATTAAGACGATATTTTTATCTTTGAGTTTGTTTGGTATGAATCACATCACTCAGGTCATAACCGACAGACTGTGCATATTGTAAATATTCATTTACCACATTTTTATCCAATTGAGGATCACGTGAGAGTATCCACATATATTTGCGTTTAGGCTCACCAACCAGAACAGTTTGATAATTTTCATCCAGTTTTAAGACCCAATAATCGCCACGAGCGACCGGAATCCAGCGAATAAAGTCTGGTAAGAAACTGACTTTTAGCTTGGTGTTCTGCGGTGGATTTTGCACAAATGCCTCGCCCAATGACTGGGTTTGTCCACCATCTTTTTTAATGCAGCGGTTATCCACCACGATATTGCCATTTTCATTTAAAGTATAAGTCGCTGTGACATCACGATCACACTTGTTTTGAAAATATAAAGGTTTGCGTGCTACTTCGTACCATGTCCCCAAATAACGGTCCAGTTCAACTTTCTCAATGGTCGGTAATGACTGGTCTTTCGCATAAGCCATGGTAGCGGCGCCCAAACCGAGAAGAACCGCACTACCCACCGCAATTTTTGCCAGCTTTAATCCAGTACGTGAAGATTTTTGAGTTGTCATAAAGATACCTATTGCATGTTCACAAAATATTTATTTAAAAATTTCTGTTCATACAATAGCTTTATCCAATTCCTAAATTTGTTACATTATGTTTGGTTTGTGATTGATTTTACGTCATTTAAATAAGATTTAATGCAACAAAAATCAATCAAACATCTGGGCTTTTAAACGCACAATTTCATCACGCATACGCGCAGCCTGCTCAAACTGCAGCTCTTTGGAAGCTTTCAACATTTCTTTTTCAAGCTTGTTAATGTGTTTCGCAAACATTTTCGGATCTGCCATGATATGCCGCTCATCTGCACTGATCGCACGTGCCTGATCCGAGGCTTTCAATTCAATTGAATCATCATCCAATACTTCACCGGTATCAATTTCCTTGATCACCTGACGCACTGCACTGCGCGGGGTAATGCCATGTTCTTCATTAAACTGAATCTGCTTGGCACGACGACGGTCCGTCTCATCAATGGCTTTCTGCATCGAATCAGTGATTCGGTCTGCATACAGAATCGCCTTACCTTTCAAGTTACGTGCAGCGCGGCCAATGGTCTGAATGAGAGAGCGCTCGGAACGCAGGAAACCTTCTTTATCCGCATCCAGAATGGCCACCAGTGACACTTCCGGCATATCCAGCCCTTCACGCAGCAGGTTAATCCCAACCAGTACATCATGCACCCCAGTACGCAGTTCATGAATGATTTTGACCCGCTCAACCGTATCGATATCCGAGTGTAAATAAGCGACCTTAATCCCGTATTCTTTCAAATAAGAGGTTAAGTCTTCAGCCATGCGCTTAGTCAAGGTCGTAACCAGCACCCGCTCATTAATGTCTTTACGTAGATTAATTTCTGAAAGCACATCATCGACCTGCGTCAGAACTGGACGAATTTCAATTTCCGGATCGATCAGACCAGTCGGACGTACCACCTGCTCGACAATCTGCTGGGACTTTTCCAGCTCGTAACGTGCGGGCGTTGCGCTGACATAAACGGTCGTCGGCACAATATGTTCCCATTCCTCAAATTTCATCGGCCGGTTATCCAGCGCGCTTGGCAAACGGAATCCGTAATTCACCAGATTTTCTTTACGCGAACGGTCGCCCTTATACATGGCACCAATCTGCGGCACCGTCACATGCGACTCATCAATAATTAGCAAGGCATCATCCGGAATATAATCAAACAAGGTCGGCGGCGCTTCACCCGCAGGACGGCCAGATAAATGGCGTGAATAGTTTTCAATGCCATTGGTATAACCCAATTGCTGCATCATTTCCAGATCATAGCGTGTACGCTGCTCGATGCGCTGTGCTTCCAGCAGTTTGTCATTTTCACGGAAGAACACCAGTCGCTCTTTGAGTTCGTCTCGGATGGTTTCAATCGCGCGGGATAAATTGTCTTTAGGCGTAACATAATGGCTTTTAGGATAAATGGTCACGCGAGGTACTTTGCGAACCATCTTCCCGGTCAGCGGATCAAACCAGCGAATAGAGTCAACTTCATCATCAAACAGTTCAATCCGGATGGCATCCTGATCCGATTCAGCCGGAAAAATATCAATAATTTCACCGCGAATACGATAAGTACCACGCAGAAATTCCAGTTCGTTACGCGAATACTGCATCTCGACCAGACGGCGAATAATATCATCACGGCCAATGCGGTCACCCTCCACCACATGCAGCAACATGCTCATATAGGCATTTGGATCACCCAAACCATAAATCGCAGATACCGATGCGACAATAATCGCATCACGTCGCTCTAGGAGTGAACGGGTTGCAGAAAGGCGCATCTGGTCAATATGGTCATTAATTGCAGCATCTTTCTCGATAAAAGTATCTGAAGATGGCACATAGGCTTCCGGCTGATAATAATCATAATAACTGACAAAATATTCGACGGCATTATTGGGGAAAAATGCTTTAAATTCGCCGTAGAGCTGCGCAGCCAAAGTTTTGTTATGTGCCATGACAATGGTCGGACGCTGTGTCTGTGCAATGACATTGGCCATAGTATAGGTTTTACCAGACCCAGTAACCCCCAGTAAAAGCTGATCATGAAAACCCTGTTCAATGCCTTTGACAAGTTTTTCAATGGCCTGTGGCTGATCGCCTGCTGGTTGATAACTGGTCACTAATTCAAAGGGTTTTTTATCACTCATAGCTTTCGCTGACTTCGCTGCGGATATAGATTTGATTTATTATGAGGGTAAATTGGAATTACTCAATCCCTGCTTAGGTTTCTGTTTGGTAAAATAAAACAATATTAGTATTCATTATTTGTTAGCGCTTGACTCATTCTCTAGTTTGAAAAATCATCAATAAAATATACAGTTACAAAGCGAATAAATACAGAAAAAACCAAGCATTTTCAGCCAGCAGCTTTATTTGTGCATACTCGGCATCATGTTTTGCCTTATGGGTGAAATATTACTCTCTCTGTTTGGATATCGCTGCAGAATAATGCCTTGACCCCTATGCATTTCACGGGCAACATGAAGATCAGGATGGCCTAGAATAGACAATTATGACTTACTACTATCACGATGAAAGTATTGTTAAATCCCTTCCGGAAAATACGGTTTTTGTTTTTGGCAGCAACTTGGCTGGACAGCATGGTGGTGGAGCAGCCAGAACGGCACTTGAGCATTTTGGTGCAGTCATGGGCGTGGGTCGTGGCTGGGCGGGTCAGAGCTATGCTATTCCCACCATGAACGAGCATTTGCAACAAATGCCGCTCTCACAAATCCAGCACTATATTGATGACTTTAAGATTTACACCAAAAATCATCCTAAAAATAAATATTTTATTACTTCCTTGGGTTGTGGGATCGCAGGTTATAAGGTCGAGGAAATTGCACCGATGTTTAAAGGCATCTCACGCAATGTCATTTTCCCGCAATCTTTCCGTCCTTTTGTCGAAAAGCCGCTGCCAAAATTAAGCGCAAATTTCTTACATACCATATTCCGCGATTCCGTGATTTTAACTCCGGCCAGCGATGAGTTGATTGAGGAACTGCCTTTGAGCGAAAATGAAAAAAGCCTGGCAAGAATTATTTTAAATACCCAGATCTATCCGACCGACAGCAATGGACGGGAACGTGTCTTTGAAATTGAAGATATCCTGCATAATCTGAATACCAAGCTGGTCGATTTTCAAAGCCATTCAGAAGGTGCCATGTTGTTTGGAGGCGTGATTTTAGCACTACTAGAACTTTATAATATTAACGAGAAAGATTTTATCGATGTCTGGCAAGGTGAGCGAGAAATTGCGCCACCGAAACCGGAAAATAAAGCGCGTAAAAGCATTCGTTAGTGCTATCAAAATATCTTTCAAAAAAAAGCCAATGTTTGAATTGACTTTTTTTCTGGACGGCTAATATGTTGAATATGAAATCCATCAGGTCTGGATTTTATTTTGATTGGCATTTAGAGAGCTTAAATATTTCGTTTACTTTATTAAAAATAGAATTGAAAAAGATTTGGATAAATTAGAGCACTATTTTCTATTTGCTCGAAAAATAAATCAAATATTGCTCACCAACTCCCTAAAAACTTCCACAAAAAAGCCATGATTTATCATAGCTTTTTGAGTCTGATCAATTAGCGTTTGCCCATTGAACGGCGAGTGCCACGTGGTGGCATCCAAGTACGGTCAGCATAACGCTGTGGTCTTGGTCTTAAATCTTCCAGAACTTCTTCTGCAGCATTTTGCTCTGCTTGTTTGATCGGGAAAGGTAAATTAACCAGGGGCTTTTTTTTGGGAGGAGTTTGGGTGCTCATGTGATTCACTCAATAATATATGCAGCTATTGTACAAAAAAACTCAGTCGACTGGGTAGCAGGATCTTGGATAAATTCATATACTATTGTTTTTTAAAAATAAAAAATCATCCCATAATGATAAATGCTTGCATCAATGCAGCCTAAAATTTACCTAAACTCTCATCTATATCTTCCATGATAAAAATTCATTCAATTGAAATTTTAACGCTCTCAAGAGCAAATTTCCTTCACTTTTATACTTAAGCTATTAAGGTAAAAGTAATTATTTTTACACACTATACATTTCTTAAAACTCAAGAGATACAAACAAAAAATATACAGCAGTTACCAATATTAACCATCGATTAACTTTTGACCTGTTGTTCTATAACTGAATTTTTTAATGTAATTCACATAATTAGTTAACTAGAAAAACGAATAAACAAACTGGACATGGAGTTCCAAATCAATGAAAACATTGCTGGCATGTATGGCAGGCCTAGCCACTTTACCTATGGTCGCGCATGCAGATTCCCCTTATTTTAGCTTGCAAGATGGAGATGGCTTTAAGCGCTTTTCGGTATCAGTCGGTGCATTGCATGTGATGCCGCAAGGCAAGGCCCAACCATTTAAAGTGAATACTGCTGTCAAAGAAGGTGAAACATCACAAGTAGGTGATATCTCAATTGACTCTGTGAAAAATAATCTTGATCCAGACATGGACCCAAACCTTTCCTCTGTTTTTGTTAATATTCTCGATCGACTTGGTACAGAAACACTGCCCGCAACGCTCAGTGGACGAGCTGAAATTTATGGACTGGAAAGCTGGAATAATCCTGGTACTGGCCTGGAAGCAGATGATGTCACCACTTTAGGCATTATGACCAATTACTATTTTACCGATAATATTTCTTTTGAAATGAAAGCCGGCATTCCCCCCAAAGTAGACTTGCAAGGCAGTGGTAAAATTTATGCCCCTTTTTCTGCGCTTGCTACCCCAAGTTTAGGTTCGATCGATTTACCCGGCATTGAGTTAAAAAATGATATTCTCATTACTGATCTGGAAGCTTATGGGCCGGCCGCCTCTGCCCGCGCCTGGACACCTGCCTTTGAATTCCAGTATCACTTTGGTAAAACCGGAGTGAATAAATTCCGGCCTTATGTCGGCTTAGGTGTGATGTATGCCTATTTCAATGAACTGGAAATTAACTCACGTACCGAGCAAGACCTAATTGCTGCAGGACATATGATTGCCAATATCAAGGAAGGAAAAGCAGGTGCTTCTCTGGATGGCACGCCAAGTTCAGCCAACCCGAAAGTTGATCTGGAAGCATCCGATGCTTTCGCGCCTGTGGCCACGGTCGGCTTTAGCTATGACTTTAATGACACCTGGTTTGCAGTCGGTTCAGTATCTTATGCATATCTAAAAAATGACACGACAATTACAGTGACAGATGCAAATCTAGGTGAGCTGATTCGCTCTAAAGCCGATATTGAAGTCAATCCGATTCTGGCCTATGCTGGGATCGGGATGCGTTTCTAAGTTTGAAACCCGATATTTGATTAAACGGCTTCGGCCGTTTTTTTAGGCTTAAAATATTGATAAAAAAAATTTATCTTTTGATCAATATTTATTTAATCGCCTCTATTGCTTGAATCGAATACTATACATATCAACTTTATAGGCATGAATGACGTATGGCTGACAGTCAATTTTCCAAAGCTCTTATTTTTATGCTGATTGGCTCCGCCATAATTTTGGCACTGTCACTGGGTGTACGTCATGCCTTTGGTCTGTATCTGGTACCGATGAGCGAAGAGTTTGGCTGGGGTCATAATGTTTTTAGTCTGGCCATTGCCATGCAAAACCTGATCTGGGGTGCAGTGCAGCCGATCACCGGGGCATTTGCCGATAAATATGGCAGCAAGATTGTGGTGGCTGTAGGCGGCGCCTTATATGCAATCGGTCTACTCTTGATGGCAGTCAGCTCGACCGGATTATTGCTTAATCTGAGTGTCGGTTTAATTTTAGGTCTAGCCCTGTCTGCCACCTCATTTCCGGTCTTATTATCTGCGGTCGGGCGTGCTGCCCCACCAGAAAAGCGCAGTTTGGCGATGGGAATTGCCAGTGCGGCCGGGTCTTTTGGTCAGTTTATCATGCTGCCTTCGA
Source organism: Acinetobacter sp. AS5 (assembly GCF_048957595.1). NCBI lineage: Bacteria > Pseudomonadati > Pseudomonadota > Gammaproteobacteria > Moraxellales > Moraxellaceae > Acinetobacter > Acinetobacter sp. AS5. Next base: position 31,157 of record NZ_JARDAL010000001.1, read on the forward strand.
CCCTGTTACTATTACAGAATGTTGGCTGGTCAGCGGCGCTGGTGGTCAGTGCCATTTTAATTGCATTGATTGTGCCATTGGCTTGGATGCTGAAAGCACCGATGTATGTTAATCCCAACGCATCCTCTACCCCCAATAAAGTCTCACTTAGTTTTAAACAGATTCTGGTGGTGGTGAAAAATCATAAACCTTTTTGGTTTCTGGCCATGGGCTTTTTTGTGTGTGGTTTTCAGGTAGTTTTTATTGGCATCCACCTGCCAGGCTATCTGATTGATCATGGCTTTAATGCCACAACCGGTACGATTTTCTTAGCCTTAGTAGGTTTGTTTAATGTAGTAGGCACCTATACCGCCGGTTGGCTCGGTGGCAAATATTCCAAACCGCATCTGCTAATGGGATTATATGCCTTGCGTGGAATTGCGATTATTGCCTTTCTCATGCTGCCTCTCAGCACATGGACAGTCTATACCTTTGGTGTCATTATGGGGTTACTCTGGTTATCGACCGTTCCGCTGACCAATGGCATTGTGGCGAATATGTTCGGGGTGAAATATCTGACCATGCTCAGTGGCATCGTGTTCTTTACCCATCAGGTTGGCTCATTTTTTGGTGGCTGGCTCGGTGGAGTCAACCATGATTTGAGCGGCAATTATAATGCGGTGTGGATGCTATCAATTGTCCTCAGCATTTTTGGCGTACTGGTGCATTTCTGGGTCAATGAGGAGCAAATCGTCCATGACTGATTCTCTACTGAAACTCAAACTCTCGATTGCTGTGGCAATCCTACTTTTACTGGCTTTGTCGATTGGACTGTGGTTTCAAACCCCTCAGCTGTTTGAATATTTTAATCAGGCTTTCTGCGCACACTAAACTGTTGAAATATCCTCAGCAGAAAATGCGCAATCCATCGCAGAATAAGTTAAATGTTTTAAAATCAAATGAATAGTAAAAATATAAGATTATTCATAAACTTATCACTTCTTTTGATTTTATTTCAGTCCGGAATTTTCTTAGATTCTCATCAACAAGAAAATTCTGAGACTTGATAATGACCAGCTTAACCCAACTTTCACAAGCCATTCATGATGCTCCACGCTGGCATCAGCAAGATCAATTTCAACATCCGGCTGAAATCAAGATTGTACCGCAAACCGGTCAGGCCTTAGGCGCAGTGGTCTATGGTCTGGATGCCCGTAAAGCCCAATCATCCGAAACCATTCTGAAATTAAAACAGGCACTGGCCAAGTATCTGATTTTGATCTTTAAGCAGCAAAGTCTGGATGATTTACAGTATCTGGCGTTTTCAACTTATTTCGGTTCCATTTTCCGCCCAGGTGCAGATACGCCGGTATTGGCTACGCAGTCCGATAGTGGTGTTCCACCCGATGTCGTGCCGGTTTCCAATGCTGTTGGTCAGGGAGATTACACCGGGCATGGTGAACTGACTCCACATGCCGATCATCAATGGACACCCCTACCTTCTTTTGGTTCCCTTCTGTATGCAATTGAACTGCCTCAGGACGGCGGGCAGACTAGCTGGATCAACACCATTAAAGCCTATGATGCATTCAATAAAGAAACCAAAGCACAGATTGATCAGCTGCAACTGATTACTTATAACCCTTTCGTGCGCCGTCAAAAAACCAGAGATCAGGCTGATGATCAAGGTTATGGCAATAGCCCGCTGTATCGCTTTAAAGATCAGCCCATATTAAGTCATGCCTATCCACATCCACTGGTGCGCACTCATCCTGAATCCGGTCGTAAAGCACTTTGGCTGAATACGCATACCGAAGTCGAACTGGTCAATTATGATGATCAGGCTGGCAGTCAACTGATCGCAAAATTACGTGAGCATATTTCAAAACCTGAGTTCGCTTATGAACATCACTGGGAAATTGGCGATATCGTGTTCTGGGATAATCAGGTGACTTTGCACTCACGCCGTCCATTCCCGGCTGATCAGCGCCGTTTATTAAAACGCATCAGTCTGGCGGGTAGCCGTCCGTTTTAATAATAAAAACAAGAATAACGAGAAAGGTAGAGCTAGTTTAACCCTTCAAAAATTACGATTCATCATGTCGATCTTCCACCATTGAGACTTTGACCGCCTCAATGGTTTTTTATTTTCAAATAAAAAAAATTAATTCCAACTATCGTTCATGATCCAGTAGATCTCTAACAAAACAAAGTAGCTGTTTACTTTTCCTCACCTAATCTACCTAGTGTATTTTCCTTTTTCTGCTTAGCTTATTAGAAAATCAGCAACAAACCTATGGAAAGAGGAAACGACAATGAATCAGCTTCAATTTTCAGATTGTGTTCAAACCTGTATGAACTGTTCCCTGGCCTGTGCCAACTGTGCCAGTGCCTGTCTTAAAGAAGAAGATCTGGAGATGATGCGGGAGTGTATCCAGCGCTGTCTGGACTGTGCAGATATCTGTCAGTTGTGTGCCCGTATGGAACAAAAGCAGTCTCCATTCATGCATGAGATATGTGAACTTTGCGCAAAAGCATGTGACTACTGTGCAGAAGAATGTGGCCAACACCAACATGAACATTGTCAGCAATGTGCCGAAGCATGCCGCCGCTGTGCTGAAGAATGCCGAAAAATGGCGGCTTAAAAATTCAATTTGATCAACTTGACTGACTTAATCACTTCCAATAAAAAACCGCAAGTGAAGACTTGCGGTTTTCTATCTAAGTCAAATATCTCACTTAGAATAAACGATTCATACCATTTAACGTTGCTACACGGTAAGCTTCCGCCATGGTCGGATAGTTAAACGTGGTTTCTACAAAGTACTTGATCGTATTGTTCGGGCTGTTCATGACTGCCTGACCAATATGGATAATTTCAGAGGCATTATTACCGAAGCAATGTACCCCCAAAACTTCCAGTGTTTCGCGATGGAACAGAATCTTTAATTCGCCCATAGTATCACCGGTAATCTGTGCACGTGCCAAATGACGGAACGATGCCTGACCGACTTCATACGGAATCTTTTCTTCCGTCAACTGCTGTTCAGTCTTACCAATCGAAGAAATCTCAGGAATGGTATAAATCCCAGTTGGAATATCAGTCACCGGCGCAACGTCTTTCTCGCCGCTCATGTTGGCACCTGCGCAACGACCTTGGTCATAGGCAGCAGAGGCTAGCGAAGGCCAACCGATTACATCACCGGCAGCGTAGATATTTTCTACTTCAGTCTGATATTGATCATTCACAGTCAATTGACCACGGCTGTTCGGTTTCAGGCCGACATTTTCAAGGCCTAGACCATCGGTATTGCCTGAACGGCCATTACACCACAAAATCGCGTCGGCTTTAATTTTCTTGCCGCTTTGCGTGTGCATCACCACATGGTCGTCAAATGTTTCTAAAAAGTCGATCTGTTCATTATGACGAATCAGCACACCCTGTTCACGCAAGTGATAAGACAGCGCATCAGAGATTTCATCATCCAGATAGCTTAAAAGTTTGTGTTGGGTGTTGATCAGGTCAACTTTATGTCCCAAACCAATAAAGATCGAGGCATATTCACAACCGATTACACCTGCGCCATAAATGATGATTTTCTGGATGGAATAGTCCAGATCCAGAATTTTGTCTGAATCAAATACACGTGGATGATTAAAATCAAGAATGTCTGGACGATATGGACGCGAGCCGCTGGCAATGACCAGTTGCTTAAACATCAGCGTTTCTTTAATGCCATCTGGGTTAAATACAAAAATGGTATTTTGATCCTGAATGTAGGCACGACCATGATAAATATCAATTTTATTGCGGTCGTAGAAACGTGAATGTGTATCTACTTGTTGTTGAATAACTTTATGTGCATGACGCAACACTTGCTTCATAGTGAACTGCTTCCAGTCCCCAACTTTTTGAAACAGTGGATCACGTTGATAACGGATAATACTGGATACTGTTTGACGCAATGCTTTACTTGGAATCGTACCGACATGGGTACAGTTACCACCCAGCTGTTCACGCATCTCAACGATTGCAACACGCTTACCAGATTTGGCAAGTTTCATTGCCGCGCCTTCGCCCGCAGGGCCCGAACCTAGAACTACCGCATCATATTTAACGAAAGTCCCACTAACGACCTCTTTTTTACGTGGCATTCAACGCTCCTCAAAATTAAAAAATTCACTTTAATCTACACTCTTATTATGACGTAAATCCTGTTGATTTGGTGTATTTAACTCACATATATTGCTTGATAAGAACATTTTTTAAATGAATACCCCTTTTTGCCCTATTTAGAACGAAGTCCGTTATAATAACTGCGCTATCTTTGAGTATCTCCCCCTTCAAAAACAGTGGAAAAGTTGAATATGTCTGAAAACCGTAAACCTGAACAGGGCGTCAAACTTCGCGGTGCGGAAAAAGTTGCCCGCATTCCTGTAAAAGTTGTTCCTACGGTTGAAACGCCACGCAAGCCGGACTGGATCCGGGTGAAAATGGCGGCACCTGAAGAAGTTCAACGTATTAAAACCACATTACGTCAGCAAAAATTACATACGGTGTGCGAAGAAGCCGCCTGTCCAAACCTGCCTGAATGTTTTGGTGGCGGTACTGCGACTTTCATGATTATGGGTGATATCTGTACCCGTCGCTGTCCATTCTGTGATGTGGCTCATGGCCGTCCAAATGCACTGGATGCAGATGAACCGCGTCATATGGCTGAGACCATTGCCAACCTGGGTTTGAAATATGCGGTAATCACTTCGGTAGACCGTGATGATTTACTGGATGGCGGTGCACAGCATTTTGTCGATTGTATTAAAGAAGCACGTGCTCTAAGCCCAAATACCTTACTCGAAATTCTGGTGCCGGACTTCCGTGGCCGTATGGATATCGCGCTGCGTATCATGACTGAATGTCCGCCAGATGTGTTTAACCACAATATCGAAACTGTACCGCGTTTATATAAAGCCATGCGTCCAGGTTCTGACTATCAGCACTCTTTAAACCTGCTAAAAATGTTTAAAGAATACTGCCCGGACGTACCAACCAAATGTGGTCTCATGGTCGGTATTGGTGAAACTGAAGAAGAAGTGCTTGCTCTGCTTGATGATTTACATGCGCATGGCGTGGATTATGTGACGATTGGTCAGTATTTGCAGCCTTCAAAAGAACATGCAGCGATTGACCGCTTCGTAACACCTGAAGAATTCGAGCGTTATACCGAACATGGCCAAAAACTGGGCTTCCGTAATATCTGGGCAGCACCAATGGTTCGTTCAAGCTACTTTGCCGACCGCCAATACTACGGCGAACCTGTACCAGCAGTGCGTCGTAAAGTGGATCCTGCCAAAAAAATTGCAGTTCAGGCCATTGAAGCTTAATCCTGTTTAAACTAATGAAATAAAAGCCCTCTCTTGTAGAGGGCTTTTTTATCTCTTCAATTTAAATCTTTACTGAGTGTTAAACCCCATTTTTTATTTTAGATAAGATTAAGTCATTACTTATCTTCACATTTCTTTGCGCGTTCTCACTTGAAGACTGAGCATTTTTCAAACAATCTCAAAAATAGATGAAAGATTTAAAAATATCGTTGCAAGACTTGAAAACGATCATTCTCACACGTGCAATGCTGAACCTGTCCGATCCTCAAGCGACAAAAAAAATGAATGAACTGTGACAAAAATTCTATGAGATCTCGGCACAGGCAGCGTTGTATAAATCTGGAGAACTATAACAATGCTATTTATATTTGCTGTACTACTGCTATTACTTAGTTTATGGGCGGTTTTCTATTTTCAGCTCTCCCGTAGCGCGGGTGCAATTGCACTAATTGTCATGTCAGTAGTCTGTGCCTTTATTAGCCCATGGTCACTTATTCTCGGCATTCCGCTGATCCTGATTAGCCTTGTGGTGATGATCGACCCTTTACGTATGTCGTTCATTTCTAAACCGGCCTATAAAGCACTGGCCAATGCCATGCCGAGTATCAGCCCGACAGAACGTGAAGCACTGGACTCCGGAACCAGCTGGTGGGAAAAAGAACTGTTTATGGGTGCACCGAACTGGGAAACCTTTAACAGTTATCCCTATCCCAAATTATCGCTAGAAGAACAAGCTTTTCTGGACAATGAGGTTGAGACCTTGTGCAGCATGCTGGATGAATGGGAAATCCATGAGCAGAAAGCGCTGCCTGATCATGTCTGGCAATATATTAAGGAACATGGTTTCTTAGGCCTGATTATTCCCAAAGAATACGGCGGTCGTGCCTTTAGCTCCTTTGCCCAAAGTCGGGTGATGAGCAAGATTGCTTCGCGATCTCTGACCACAGCCGTGAGTTGTATGGTACCGAACTCACTCGGACCAGGCGAGCTGTTACTGCATTATGGTACCGAAGAACAGAAAGACCGTTATCTGCCGGGTCTGGCGCGAGGCGAAGAAATTCCCTGTTTCGGTTTGACCAGTCCGGAGGCCGGTTCCGATGCTGGTGCGATTCCTGATACCGGTGTAGTCTGCTATGGCCAGTTTGAAGGTCAGGAAGTCTTAGGCCTGAGAATGAATTTTTCCAAACGCTGGATTACTTTGGCACCAATTGCGACAGTGGTGGGTCTGGCCTTTAAAATGTATGATCCGGATCATCTTTTGGGTGAACAGACTGAATATGGCATTACCTGTGCCCTGCTTCCTGCCAGTCATGAAGGCGTAATAGTGGGACCACGGCATAACCCCGGACCACCATTTATGAATGGTACGGTTGAAGGTAAAGATGTGTTTATTCCTCTGGACTGGATTATTGGTGGCGTCAAAAATGCCGGTAAAGGATGGCGCATGCTAATGGAATGTCTGGCGGTTGGTCGTGGTATTTCCCTACCAGCGCTGTCTACTTCTACTTCAGAAATGACTTATTTAAATGTCGGCGCTTTCTCTCGCATCCGTCAGCAGTTCAAAATTTCAGTTGGTAAGTTTGAGGGTGTTCAGGAAGCCACCAGTGAAATCGCCAGTGATACCTATATGCTGGAGGCTTTCCGTTATCTGGTCACCTGTGGTCTGAATCAGGGCGGCAAGCCTGCCGTAATGACAGCGATTGCCAAATATTATGCGACAGAAGGCATGCGTAAAGTGGTCAATCACGGTATGGATGTGGTCGGTGGCCGCGCCATTCAGATGGGTCCGCGTAACTTTCTGGCGCCTTATTATCAGGCAATTCCAGTCTCCATTACGGTTGAAGGCGCCAATATTCTTAGTCGTTCCCTGATGATTTTCGGTCAGGGTTCAATGCGTTGCCATCCTTATCTTTATGAAGAATTACAGCTCTTACAAGCAGAAGACTCGGCAGCGGCTCTAAATCCTTTTGATAACTTGCTGTTTAAGCATTTGGGTTACACCTTGAACCGGACTGCTCGCTCCTTTGCCTATGCCTTTACAGGTGGCTCCAATGCTGCGCCGCAAAGTGCTGTTGACTTTACCCGTCCTTATTACAAGATCATTAACCGGCTGAGTGCCAACTTTGCTTTAACTGCGGATATGTGCCTAGGTTTACTTGCAGGTGATATCAAGCGTAAGGAAATGCTTTCGGGTCGTCTGGCCGATATTCATGCACATCTGTTTATTGCTTCCTCGATTCTGAAATATTTTGAACATAGCAAAAAGACTGAAGATGAGCGTTTGCATGCACAGCTTGCGGTAGAAAAATCTCTCTATACGGCGCAAGAAGCATTTTTTGATCTGTTTGCCAACTTCCCGGTAGGCGTAGCAGCAGGCATGGTCAAACTATTATGTTTCCCATTTGGCCGTCCGGTACAGAAACCATCAGACCAGCTGAAACAACAGGTAGCGAATAGTATGATGGAAGACAATGCTTTCCGTCAGGTCCTGAAAAAGCATGTCTATTATAATACTCATGAAAATGATGTCACCGGCCGTATGGAATCTACTTTCACCATGTTGCTGGACATTGAACAGCTGTGGGATCGTTTTAAAAAAGCTGAAAATAAAGGACAATTTAAAGGACTCAGTTTTGCTGAGCATGTGGCAGATGCACAGCTACAAGGCTTTATTAATGATGAGGAAGCAGAAAAACTGCTGCACTACAATGCTCGCCGTTATGACAGCATGTTGACCGATGTATTTGATCTGCATTTGAATGAGGTATTAGAGCTTGAGAATCCGTATCTCATCAAGGAAGATGCCAAAGGAACGGATACTTCAGTGCAAACTGATCCTTCACACTCAGTATCACCTTAAATAAAACTTGAATTTAAGGTGTCATAAATCCAGAGTGAAGTCATTTTATTACTTTACTCTGGAAGCTTTACAAGTGGTTTTTCAGCCACTTTTTTACGACTATTGCACGATGGTATTTCGGATGGAAAGTACTAAGCTAGCCCTATAAGAAAATTGAGGGTAGACGATGTCACAACAAGATTATGAAAATGGCCTGAAAGTCCGTACTGAAGTGATGGGTGCAAGCTTTGTGAAGCGTGCTCAGGAAAATACTGTTCCATTTACACAGCCCTTACAGGACTGGATTAATGAACATGCCTGGGGTTCGACCTGGCAACGTGAAGGTGTTTTACCGCGTAAATACCGCTCCTTAATTACCATTGCCTTCCTTACGGCTCAAAAAAGCCCAACTGAACTAAAAGGCCATGTGCGAGGTGCCCTAAATAACGGCGCAACGGTTGAGGAAATTCAGGAAGTGCTGCTGCATAGTCTGCCTTACTGCGGCGCACCGGCAACCCAGGAAGCCTTTCGTGCTGCACTTGAAGTGATTCAGGAATATGAAGCGAATCAACAAAATTAAGATATTTATTTAAATTGTTTGAGCTTGTCATATTAAAATTAGCTTAGGCTATTTAAAGCAATTGAAATAAAAATCCGGGAATTTTAAATCCCCGGATTTTTATATTTTAGATAAAGAAATCTATTGCGATGAACTTAATTGAAAATTAATTATTTCTCTTAATAACAGGTTTTAATAAAAACTTTATCCCCTTAATTCAATTTGCGTACGTTGTTCTAAGCCTTGCACCGCAGCGGAGAAATCCAGCTGGCTGGCCTGTGGCTTAGCAATCTGCTGAAACTGCTGCTGAACTAAAGACATCACTGATAAATCCAGTTGCTGTTGCTGTACAAGCTCTAAAGCAATGCCGATATCCTTTTGTAATAAATCCAGCGCAAAGGTTTTATGAAACTCACGGCTTAAAACCCGCTGTGCCATGATATTTTCCGACATGCTGCTTTTACCACTGGAATGATTAATACAGTTCAACGCACTGCTTAAATCAACTCCCTGCCCTTTCAACACAGTCAACCCTTCAGCCAAAGCCCATAAATGCGTAGCCATCAAGGTATTATTAACAGCTTTCACCGCAAAACCAGAACCGCTTTCTCCGACATATTCAATCAAGCCAGCAAAAGCAGCAATGACCGGTTTGGCTTGTTCAAAGGCAGCTTCATTTCCTCCCACCATCACGGTTAAAGTGCCTTTTTCTGCCCCAACAGTCTGACCCGATACCGGAGCATCCAGGTAATAGCTTCTCTGCTGCTCCAATCGCTTTGCCAGTTTTTGTGCCGATTCCGGTACACCGCTGGTACAGTCAATCCAGATTGCACCGGATTTAGGTGGATGTGCCTCAATTAATGCTTCCACATCCTGACTGGTCGGCAAACAGGAAAAGATAAAATCTGCCTGAACCGCCTGTTCAATACCCACTGCCTGAGTCCTGAAACATTTCGCATGATCTAGCGCTTTCTGTTCAGTCCGGTTCCAGACCCACACCGAGTGTCCGAGTTTTGGCAAATGGGAAGCCATATGCCAGCCCATTGCCCCGAGTCCTAAAAATGCAACTGTATGACTCAAAAAATACTCCTCATATTAAGCGACTGGCTTAACCTCAACTTCTGTTGCGGTCGATGCAGATTCAGGCATTTCTTTATCTTCACCACGATTCAGGAACAGATTGAGTAAAATCGCTGCCAATGTCGCAGTACCGATACCACCCAAATCAAAACCACCGATCTGCAAGCTATAGTTACCTGTACCCATAATCAAACACACCGCACCAATAATCAGGGTACTGTTCTTGGTAAAATCAACATGGTTGTCTACCCAGATTTTGGCACCAGCCACGGTAATCAACCCGAAGACCACAATCGATGCACCACCCAATAAGGCCACTGGAATGGTACTGATCACTGCACCAAATTTTGGTGAAAGACCCAGCAAAATAGCGAAGATCCCGGCAAAGATAAACACGGTGGTTGCATACACTTTGGTCACTGCCATCACACCGATATTTTCAGCATAAGTGGTCATCCCGGTACCGCCGACAGAAGCGGATAATGAAGTACAAACCCCATCTGCAAAGAAACCGCGTCCCATATATGGCGACAGATTTTTACCAGTCATCGCGGATACCGCTTTAAAGTGTCCCAAATTTTCCGCAACCAGAATAATGGCTACCGGTGCAATCATCAGCATCGCATTCATTTCAAAGACCGGACTCTGGAAATTTGGCAGACCAAACCATGCTGCTTCACTGACTTTGCTGAAATCAATCGCAGGTCCGAAGCCCATAATATTGGTGAAAAGAAAATAAAGCAGATAGGAAGACAATAAGCCGAGTAACAGCAGCAGACGGCGTACCATCCCACGGGTAAATACAGCAATCACACTGATACAGAGAATGGTGATTAATGCCATCCAGGAATCAAACTGGTTGGCAGATACACTTTTGATCGCGACCGGTGCGAGATTCAAGCCGATAATCATCACGATGACGCCCGTGACTACCGGTGGCATCAGCTTTTCAATCCATGCAGTACCGGTTTTCATGACTAGCAGCCCAATCAAGGCATAGACAATACCGCAGGCAATGGTTCCCCCGAGTGCCAGCCCGATATTGGGATTCGCCCCTGCTCCGGAGTAGCCTGTGACCGCCACCACGGCGCCAATAAAGGCAAAACTAGACCCCAGATAACTTGGCAATCGACCGCCAGTGATCAGGAAAAATAAAATGGTGCCAATCCCGGTAATAAAAATCGTGAGATTGGGATCAAACCCCATTAAAAGTGGCGCCAGCACGGTTGCCCCAAACATCGCAAACACATGCTGTAACCCGAGAATAATACTTTTCCCAGCCGGCAGATATTCATCTGTTTGGACTGGGGTTGTATCGATATTGCCTTGGTAAGGCTTAAATTTTGGAAACCACGTTTCTTTTTCTTGCATGGGCTTCCCCTCCTTGATTAGGACTGAATTGATTTAGCACATTTTGTGTGGCTCACAGTAAGAACGGTTAAAGTACATCAGCGCATTACCTTGACGCTGGCACATGGCTTTCACTTCACAGAACAGCACGTCATGACTGCCTACAGATAAACATTGGACTACCTCGCAGTCGAAACTGACCAAGGCATACTCAAGTACAGGTGACTGGGTCACCAACGTTTTCCAGTTCCCCTGACTGAAACGCTCTGCCATCGGCGTTTTTCCACCGAACAGATTGGATAGATGTTGCTGATGTGATGCTAAGGTATTCACACACAACACCTGATTATTTTTAAAAGTTTCGTAAACTGATGCTGAACGGTTCAGACAGACCAACAAAGTCGGTGGCGTATCAGTCACACTACACACGGCGGATGCGGTAAATCCAGCCATGCCTGAACGACCTTGTGTAGTAATCACATTCACTGCCGTACCCAGATTGGACATGCCTTGACGGAAAATCTGCTGATCGACCTGAGTAAATACTTCAGCTGCGTTTTCAGTCTTTACCACCTTATTTAATGCACTGTTTTCTGCAACTGCTTCGTCGATGATTTTAGACAATTTGGCATTCATGCTGTTCTCCTCCGCTCCAAGTCAGTTTTCAGTGACAGACTTAGGGCTGATATAGATGAAATTGAATCAGGTGGTTCGGCTTATACATGAGCAATCGAGGCGATTTCGACCAGCGCCTCAGGTTTGACTAAGCCCGTCTGTACGCAATATCGTGCCGGTTTATCTCCCGGAAAATACTCTGCATAAACGGTATTAATTGCTGCATAATCTGCCCAGTCTTTGACAAACACATGATTGAAAGTGACGTCATCCATGCTGCCACCGGCTTCTTCAATGATACGCTTGATGGTTTCCAGAATATGACGGGTCTGGGCCGCGGCATCACCGACATGCACCACGTTATTATTTTCATCAAAGGCCAGCGTGCCTGATACATAGACAATATTGTCGGCCTTGGTTGCCGGTACAAACGGCGCTAACGGTTTTGAAGTTCCTGCTGGAATAATGACTTCTTTAGGCATACTGTTTTCCTTAATCTTGATCTTTAATTCTTTAGGCACTTTCAGCCAATTTAGTTTCTTTAAGTGATTCACTTTCTTTTTGAAAGGTTTCGACAAAATTTGCAGTATCGGATACCCAACCAAAGAAGGTCTTGATGTTGTACAAACTGGCTTCGTGGGCCTCGACTGGCCCGGCCTGATGGCAGGCATCTGCCAGCGCCACGCCGAAATATTCCAGAAAGAAACCATCACGCAGGGTCGATTCCACGCAGACATTAGTGGCAATTCCCACAAACACCAGATTGCGAATACCACGCACACGCAACATGCTGTCCAGTGCAGTATTAAAGAAACCGCTATAGCGAGGTTTTTCAATGACCAGATCTTGTGGCAATGGCTTTAATTCATCAATCAATTCAAAATCCCAACCGCCCTTGGCCAGTAATTTCCCCTGTAATTCAGGCTGTTTACGCATAGTCTTTAAGGCATTGGATTTATGGAAATTCGGAGAATCCGTACCACCCGCTTCCTTATATTCTGCATCCCAGCCATTTTTAAAATAGATGACCTGAATACTGGCCGCATGCGCAGCATCGACTGCTTTTTTTATATTTTCGACCACGGGTTTGGTTTTTGAGATATCAAAACCAGCCAGATCCAGATAGCCACCCTGCGAGGTATAGGCATTCTGCATGTCGATCACAATCAGGGCAGTCTGTTCAGGTGCAAGGCAGATTGCTTCAGGCTCAGCTTTAAGCGATTTTCCGGTACCCAATTTTTCTGTAAAACCGGCTCTTACCACTGACTCACTCATGCGCTTTTCTCCAGTACAGGTGCTTCACCCTCAATCACAATATGGTCACGACATTTCATCAATGGCTGGATTCTCTGACCGAAATCTTCTACACCCTGAACGAAATCATCAAAAGTCAGCAGCACACCTTCTGTACCCTTGATTTCGCCAATTTCATCCAACATTCGTGCCACATTTTTATAAGAACCTACCAGAGTCCCCATATTGATATTTACAGGAGATACACTAGACGCCATTTGACGGATATTGGTATCTGTACCGGAAGTCGTGTCTTTCCCACCCTGATTCATCAACCAGTTAATCGCTTCCATGTCGGCACCATCGTTATAATGCTGCCATTTCGCTTGAGCTTCTTCGTCAGTTTCTGCCGCAATCACCATAAACAGCACATACGTCTGCACATCACGGCCAGTAAGGTCAGTTTTCTCTTTTAAGCGGTCATTAATTTCTGCATAAGCCGTTGGAGTATTCAGCCCTTTACCAAATACAAAGTTGTAGTCAGCATATTGCGCAGAAAATTCGAGTCCTGCATCAGACTGACCTGCACAGATAATTTTCATATCGGCTTGCGGGCGCGGGCTAACACGGCAGTCTTCCATCTGGAAATGCTCACCTTTAAAGTCGGATTTACCTGTTGCCCAAAGCTCACGCAAAATTTGTACATATTCAGACAGATATTCATAGCGTTTGCCAAAATACTCATTGCCTGGCCACATGCCCATCTGGGTGTATTCAGGCGGCTGCCAGCCCGTCACGACATTTAGCCCAAATCGGCCATTAGAAATCGAGTCAATGGTAGATGCCATGCGCGCTACAATTGCAGGTGGCATGACTAGAGTTGCAGCTGTTGCATAAATTTGAATTTTGCTGGTAACAGCAGCAAGGCCGGCCATCAGGGTGAAAGTTTCCAGGTTATGTTCCCAGAATTCAGTCTTGCCACCAAAGCCACGCAACTTGATCATGGAAAGTGCGAAATCGAAACCATAGTGTTCAGCGCGCTGCACGATTTGTTTGTTTAACTCAAAAGTCGGCATATATTGTGGTGCATTTTCAGAGAGTAACCAGCCGTTGTTTCCAATTGGACAGAAGACACCTATTTTCATTTTCACACCTCATTATTTTTTAACATTTATTCAAAATCTTGAATCCCCTACGGGAGTCTTATTTACAATATAAACATTGCAAACCGTGTGCCAAATATATTTATTCATTTTATTTCAATAGCTTAATATTTAGTTTTTTGAATTTTTAGTAAAATAACTATTTTTAACCATGAATCAATTTCGCTCACTATGTTTCATTCAAGTGCATTTATAAAAATTCATGCGTGTGCAGACCCTGTATAAATTCGCAGTAAAATTCCTGCTCATATCATAGAAATGATTCATTAGAAAAAATAAAAAGTCAGACCCAAGGTCTGACTTAAATAAACAGGTTTATTGGCTGAAAATATCAGGCAGATTTTAAAAATTGCAGCATGCTTTGGTTGATCTGGGCAGTTTCAGTCACTGTAGAAGCATGCGCTCCTGTTGCAAACAGACTGAGCTGACTATGCGGCAATAATTGCTGAAGTTGTTTCGAGCGTTGATAAGGCACCAGAAAATCATCTTGATTGGCAATCAGATGTACAGGAACATTTTTGAGTGCCTGCTGATGCACTTCTTCTAGTTGAAAAGCTTGTACCGCCTGTATACGAGCCAAGACATTTTGAGTCGGTGGAAAGTCTAGTAGCTGTTTATTTTCTGCATCAGTCAACTGTTCAATATGTGTAGAGATCCATTGCGGGGGGTACAGAAATAAAGCTTGTGCCTGCACATAGGCTTCTGCTCCGCTATTCAGCAATAAAGAAGTCCTTGCCTGAAAACATTTTTGGGTATGCACATCCAGTTCCCCCCAGGCATTCAACATAGTCAGGCTAAGTAACTTAAACGCTTTATCAATCTGATAAGTCGCGAGCTGCATGCCAATATGCCCACCCAGTGCATGTCCAATAAAATGAAACTCGCGGATATCCTCATTGATCAATAAATCCAGAATCTGCCGGGCCATATGATCTACGGAATAAGGTATTGGTAACAGTTCAGAATCCGAATGACACCCCTCCTGATCATAAGTCACCACATGAAAGTATTGCTGCAAAGCCTCAATTTGTGGATGCCAGAAACTGGCATGTCCGCCTAGCCCAGAAGAAAGCACTATATAATGCGCATCGGCCCGTGCTGCAGGATAAATAAATAAAGACATAAAATTCTCATAGTTTCGCTATGAGATGAGTGCAGCAAAATACATGCCTGAACAGAACCGCTTTTGAACAATTGTTAAAATTATAGCCAGTACACATTAAAGCTGTAATAAAATTCCTGTACTTCAAAGCGCACGTTATAGCCCAGATCTGTTAACTCGGCAGACAAGGCACGGATATCTTCCAAAGGCAGATGTTTGGGAAAAACTGTCAGTACCGCTGTATTGCCTTGCCGAGCATTATCTTCAATCAGTTGCGCCAGACGTGGCTTGTACATTTCAATATCCAAGTTAGCAACATTGGATAAAATTTTGGCCTGATCTGCCGTCATAAAAGTCATTTTTATTTTCTCTTTTAATCTTATTTCACTAAGCTAAATGATTTATAAAGCGCTTAATATTTCACTTTTGTATCAGAACATGCTGAAAGAAAGCATAAAAAAATCCCTCATGATGAGGGATTTTTTTAATCAAACTTATTGGCCTGGGAGAGGAATATATTGTGAAGCACTGTCTTGTGCCTTACGTTCAGTCACCACAACTTCTAGCATCATGGTTTTCCCTGCCCGCTCAATTTCAATCTGAATGGTACTGTTTGGCTTTTGCAAAGCCACAAAATTAATCAAATGTGAGGCAGAACTAATCTCTTCCTCATTTACTTTCATAATCTTATCGCCACGCTGGATTCCCGCTTTGGCAGCAGGTCCGTCTGGTAACACTTCTGCGACCGTTACACCTTTTTCTTTAGGCTGCAGGACATCATCACGTTCTGCTGGCAATAAGCTGATACCTAACCAGCCACGAACCACACGGCCATCTTTCAAAATGGCATTCATCACCTGCTGACAAATTTTGGCCGGAATGGCAAAACCAATCCCCAGCGAACCACCAGACTGCGAGAAAATTGCGGTATTGACGCCAATTAAATTACCGGCGACATCAATAAGTGCACCGCCCGAGTTACCCGGGTTAATTGCAGCATCGGTCTGTACAAAGTCTTCATAGGTATTGATACCCAAATCTGAACGGCCCGTTGCCGAGATAATCCCCTGCGTCACGGTTTGCCCAACACCAAAAGGATTACCAATGGCCAGAACCACATCACCGACTTCATTGCCACTGAGTTTAAATGGCAAAACTGGCAATTGCGTCAGTTCAATCTTGATCACGGCCAGATCGGTATCCGGGTCAGTTCCGACCACTTTAGCTTCGGCACGACGTCCATCCTGCAAAGCCACTACAATCTGATCGGCCTGCGCAATCACGTGGTTATTGGTCAGGATATAACCGTCTGGACGTACAATTACACCCGAACCTAAACTGTTTTCATTCGGGCTTTGTCCATACTGGTCAGGTAATTGATCGCCAAAAAATTCACGAAATACAGGATCAGTCAGTAAAGGATGCGCCTGTTGCTTGACTTTTTGGGTAGTAAAAATATTCACGACAGCGGGTGCTGCCACTTTTACAGCAGCACTGTAGGAGACCACGCCTCCTGAGCGCGACGTATCAATCAACGGCTCTACTTTTTCAGCAGGCATTTTAACGCCATCTGGCGCAACTGGTGCCTTTGGTTTTTGTAGTTGTTGCCACCCCAAAAAACCGATAATGACTAAAATCAGTAACACCCAGGGTAACCATGTAAAGGTGCGGCGCACGTTGCTATCCTCTAAAATATTTTAATTCGTTGATGACTAAGTAATTTGTGTCCTATTGTAATGCTAAACACATAACTAAACACAAAAAATTCCACAGAGATTTGTGCAGCTTTAGTTACAATTAGACCTATAGATAAATAAGGGCAAGTTTTTAAACTTATAGGAATTTTATGGCGAATTTGAACGATATTATTCAATGGTGTGACCAGACTTTGGCATCACGTGAATTTAAGGATTATGCACCGAATGGTTTGCAGATTGAAGGCAAATCCGAGGTGCATAAAATCCTCTGTGCCGTGACCGCCTCCCAAAGTGCAATTGAAGCCGCAATTGAGCAAGGCGCAGATTTACTGCTGGTGCATCACGGCTATTTCTGGAAAGGAGAACCCTATCCGATTACCGGGATGCGTGGTAAGCGCATTAAAACCCTGATTCAAAATGATATCTCACTGGTTGGCTATCACCTGCCTTTAGACAGTCATCCAACACTGGGAAATAATGCCGCCATTGCGGATTTATTGGAACTCGAAAATATCGAACAGCTTGATCCGAGTGAAAAACGTCCAATTGGCAATATTGGCTATTTAAAACAGCCAATGAGTCCGGAAGATTTTAAAAATTATGTTTCAGAAAAGCTGAGCTTTGATGCGATTCATCTTTCCGCTGACAAAACTCAAATCCATAAAGTCGGCTTCTGTACCGGCGGTGCGCAAGACTATATTCACAAGGCAGCACTACAAGACTGTGATGCCTATATTTCAGGTGAAGTAAGCGAACGGACCTTTTATGAAGCTCAGGAAATGAATGTGCATTATTATGCCTGTGGTCATCATGCGACTGAAAAATACGGTGTACAGCGCCTGGCCAAGGCTATTTCAGAACAGTTTAATATTGAGTATGATTATTTCGAATTAAACAATCCGATTTAATTCGACTGACGGTTATGATCAGTGGCTTTATTCATATATTTTCAGGCTTTATTCTGTATTGTTATTTATACACGATGCCCATTTCTGCCCGATTATCTATTACAATAAAGCCACTTATTGTTAAAACCCAGCAAAATGCAAGGAATTGAAAACATGACAACCATTACTTTACCCGCATTACCTTATGGCTACGAAGATCTTGCTCCACACATCAGCAAAGAAACTTTAGAATACCATCACGACAAACACCACAATACGTATGTGGTTAACCTGAATAACCTGATCGCTGGTACTGAGCTTGAAGGCAAAACTCTAGAAGAAATTATTACAGCAACTGCTGGTGATGCTTCTAAAGCAGGTGTTTTCAATAACGCGGCTCAAGTTTGGAACCACACGTTCTACTGGAACTGTATGGCTAAGAACGGCGGCGGTAAAGCAACTGGTACTTTGGCTGCAAAAATTGACGAAGCTTTCGGTTCTTATGAAAAATTTGCTGAAGAATTTGCTGCTGCTGCAACTACTCAATTTGGTTCAGGTTGGGCATGGTTAGTGGCTGATGAAGTAAACGGTCAGCTTTCAATCATGAAAACTTCAAATGCTGATACGCCAATGGCGCACGGTAAAATTGCAGTGTTGACGATTGACGTTTGGGAACACGCTTACTACATCGATTTCCGTAATGCTCGTCCTAAGTACATCTCTACTTTCCTAGAAAGCCTAGTAAACTGGGATTATGCAAATGCGAAATATGCAGGTCAGCCTGCAGGTGTTGAGAAATAATTTTTTATTTCTTTGCTAAAAAAATCACCCATTTTGGGTGATTTTTTTTATTTTTAGGCACTAAATGAATATTAATAAAGCAAACAATTCATTTCTTTACATTAATTGATTGACGACCTGGTTATTCATCCCTAAAATGCCGATCAGATTCTCCAATAGCTCAGTCGGTAGAGCGACGGACTGTTAATCCGCAGGTCCCTGGTTCGAGCCCAGGTTGGAGAGCCATCTATTCTTCCATAGCTCAGTCGGTAGAGCGACGGACTGTTAATCCGCAGGTCCCTGGTTCGAGCCCAGGTGGAAGAGCCAAGATTCTGAAGAAACCCACTCATTGCGAAGTGGGTTTTTTTATAGCTGTATTTTTTAAATTGAGAGCATATTGATTTGTATGCGCGATCAACCGCTCATTTCTTATGATCCAGATCACTTATCAAAATTTAGGCTGATCGCGATTTTGCTGTTAGGATCGGTTTACATAAACATAACAGTTTGAACTACAAACCTTTTCGACTATTTTTAAAACACTTGATTCAATTTCTGCAGCTTTTTTCTAAAAGTGCCTTGACCCCTTTTTAAATCTCTCTATAATCGCTGTCAGATTCTCCAATAGCTCAGTCGGTAGAGCGACGGACTGTTAATCCGCAGGTCCCTGGTTCGAGCCCAGGTTGGAGAGCCAATCTATTCTCCCATAGCTCAGTCGGTAGAGCGACGGACTGTTAATCCGCAGGTCCCTGGTTCGAGCCCAGGTGGGAGAGCCAAGATTCTAAAAAACCCACTCATTGCGAAGTGGGTTTTTTTATTCTCCCCTTTTGTGATCTGTGTTTAATTTGAGTCAGTTTATATTTTTTGTGATTGGCTGCCTGGCAACTTTTGCATTAGTTTGCCTGCTCTTGCCGCATCTCTTCACCCGTCAAAAGAAATTCTATCCAAAGCGCGTCATTACTGCTTTTGAAAGCAGGATGTTTACACGTCTGAAAGATGCCTTTCCCCATCATCACATTCTTGCACAAGTCGCATTTAGCGCTTTGATCACGCACGATCAGATGAAAATGCGTAATCAATTTAATCGTAAAGTTACAGACTTCGTAGTACTTGATCGTGAATATAATGTAGTGGCGATTGTCGAACTGGATGATCCGAGCCATATTGGCAAAGAGCAGGAAGATGCTGAACGTGATGCGATGCTGATTGCAGCAGGCTATACCGTGATTCGATACACTCAGATTCCAACTATCAGACAACTGCAAAGGGATTTAAAATAAATTAAGCTGCAATTTCGATATTTCTCGCTACAGCTTGAATTGGATTAATCAAAGCCTCCTGCTCCGCTTTTAATTTCTCGGCAGCTTTTCATGCTTCAAAACTAACCTATCCTCGTCCAATTTAGCGTCTCATCACAAGCATTCTCAGTTAAACCTGCCTTTCTGCAGGATTAGGGTGATAAAGTTTAAATTATCGCTCTATAATCCTTTCGAAAACAAAATATAAGTCAGATGACCTGATTGGCCTGTTCCATTTCTGGCCATCATCACCTTGCTTATTTTTGGCGTTGTTTTTTTATTCAGTGATCGTTTATTTATGCAAAATTCTATTCGTATTGGTATCGCGGGTTACGGTAATCTTGGCCGCGGTGTTGAAACTGCCATCCAGAAAAATCCTGATATGCAGCTTGTCGGTATTTTTACTCGCCGCTCACCAAGCAGCGTCTCTCCTTGCTTTGCAGAAACTCAAGTGTATAGCATGGATGCACTATTAAATGAGTTTAGCGATAAAATTGATGTGCTGATTCTTTGTGGCGGCTCTAAAGATGACTTGCCACAACAGGCGCCTATCTTTGCAAGTAAATTCAATACTGTAGATAGTTTTGATACGCATGCACGTATTCCGGAATACTATGCTGCAGTCGATGCACCCGCCCTTGCTAACAAAAAAACAGCCATGATTTCTATTGGCTGGGATCCTGGCATGTTCTCGATTAACCGTTTATTTGGTGAAGCGCTATTACCAGATGGCGAAACTTATACCTTTTGGGGTAAAGGCTTAAGTCAAGGCCATTCAGATGCGATCCGCCGTGTACCGGGTGTAAAAGCCGGTGTGCAATATACTATTCCATCCACTGATGCTATTGAACAAGTCCGCAGTGGCGCACGACCTGAGTTAAGCACCAAAGATAAACATCATCGTGACTGTTATGTGGTCTTGGAACAAGGAGCTGATGCAGCAACAGTTGAACAAACCATTGTCAGCATGCCTGATTATTTTGCAGATTATAATACGACTGTGAATTTTATCAGTGAGGAAACTTTACTGAAAGATCACCAAGATATGCCACATGGCGGTTTTGTCATTCGTAGTGGTAATACCAGTGATGCACAAAAACAGGTGATTGAGTTTTCTTTAAAGCTGAATAGCAATCCAGAGTTTACTGCAAGTGTTCTAGTGGCTTATGCCCGTGCCTGCTACCGTCTGAATCAAACTCAGCAATATGGTGCCAAAACAGCCCTAGATGTAGCACCTGCCCTACTTTCAATTAAATCTTCAGAACAATTGCGCAAAGAATTGCTTTAAGATGATTTAAATATAGCCACCGATCGGATGATGGGTGGCTATATTTTTCCATTCTAGAATACGGCTTGCCTAATTACTAAGTATCGAATATCTACAGTCAAATCATCGTTTGCAGAAACCCATGCAACTATCTACTACACAGACATTTGCAGTATTAGACAAGTGCAAAGGGATTCTAGATAGATTAAGGTGCTGTTGCACTACTTTCAGACGCAGCTTGAGTTGAATCTGCCTTAACATCCTGCTCTGCTTTGAGCTTTTCCGCAGCTTCTCGTGCTTCAATACGCGCAATCATATCTGCCTGCTGCTGCTTGTATTTTTCCTGATTTTTAGCATCACTATTCACTGCAAGAAATGCCATACTAATTAAAAATACCGGAATACAAAGTGCAAGCGTACCGAAGATCAATAGCTTTTTGACACTGCGGGGCTGTGACTGCTCGGACATAACAAACCTGCTTTAATTTCGTCATTTAATTACACTGCCCAATATAACAAAATAAAGTCATAGCTCAAGCCTTATAGATTAGGCAATAACAAAAGCATCCTTATAGGACGCTTTTTTCTCAGTCGATAGACAGTCACTACCTCAAAGCCAGTAGTATTCCTGCAAAAATAATCAGTCCAATCCAGCGGTTATGCCTAAACGCCCAGAAACACAAATGTGGATTTTTATCTCGAGTTTTAAACCCTTGGTAAATAAAATCGAGAGCGACAACAATTAATGCAGCCAAACCAAATGGAAGCAGTAAATTTTCTAGCCAAAGTGCTACAGCAATCAAAAGAATACTAATGGCCTGCAAAGCGCTAATGATCTGAATATCATATCGACCAAATAAGATCGCGGTTGATTTCACCCCAATCTTTAAATCGTATTCACGATCTGCAATTGCATATTGGGTATCATAGGCTACGGTCCAGGCCAGATTACCAAAATATAGAAGCCAGCAGGTTAAATCCGGCGTTTGTCCAACTGCGGTATAAGCCATCGGAATCGACCAGGAAAATGCTGCACCCAAAAAGACTTGAGGTAAATGGGTATAGCGCTTCATAAAAGGATAAATAAACGCTAAAAATAAAGCCCCAAATGACCAGTAAAAAGTTTCGATTGGCAGAAAAAATAGTAGGCAGGCACTGGCAGACACCAAAACCAGAAATACCATCACAGCTTCTTTGGCACTGATAATCCCAGTCGCTAGCGGACGGTTTTTAGTACGCTCCACATGTGCATCGACTTTACGGTCAGCAAAATCATTAATGGCACAGCCTGCCGCCCGCATAAAAATCACACCCAAAATCATGGGAATTAAAATTTCAATACGTGGCATTCCCTGAGCTGCAATCCACAGCGCCCACATGGTAGGCCAAAAAACCAGTTCAGTCCCAATCGGTTTATCAAAACGACAAAGATAATAATAGGCGCTAAGACGCTCACGCCAGGTGATTGCTTGTGCGGTTGCCATAAAAATCAAGCCCGTGAATTTTGTATAAAGTGTTCAAATGCCGGTAAAAATGTTTCTTGTACGATAAATTTACAGCCGTGCCAAGTATAGCAGCTCTGACGGGTCCAGCCCTCATCTAAAAGTACCACCCGGCGCTGGCACAGTGGATTAGTGCGCTGAAACAGAAACCAGCCAATCGGTTTGGTGCCAATATGCTGAAAAATTCGGGCTTTTTTTTGCAGGCTTAAAATCGGAAAGATGCTTTTGGCTTTCACCCAAGGAGACTGTTCCGAGCCGTAGAGATAACTTTCACGCACCCAGGAAGTATGCTGATGTGACATCTGCATCCATTTGGCATTGGCAAAGCTTAAACGCTGAAAATGCTCTTGAATTGGCTCGACATGGAATTGTCCTTGCGCCAAATCGGTCAGTTGTTGCGTGAGTGAACCCGATGCATACAGCCACGGTTTTAACTCAACAGGCAGAGTTGACAGCAACACACGCTGATTTTGATTTCTAGAACGACTATTCATTATTAACAGTTATCTGTTTTTGCAATGATTTCATATTTGCCTTGTGGGGTTTTAATTAAAATAAAACCTTCAGTACTCAAATAAAATGATTCTGGATAAGCATAATCCAGCGCCATTTCAGGATTTTTCAGCGCCACAAATTGAGCCTGCTTATAACCCTCGGAAGTCCGCCCCACTTCAAGATAAGTCACTTCAGAGAAGTTCAACTTAAAACCTTTGTCATGATCTTTTGGATCAATCCATGGATAAAAGCTGGTGTGCTTTTTACGTTGTGCCATTTAAGCCCATCAATCATTTAAAATTATAAATAGATGATACAAAAAAACCCGCGACATGCGCGGGTTTTCTTTGCTTTAATTCGTGATGAATTACAAGCTGTAGTACATATCAAATTCAACTGGGTGAGTAGTCGTGTTAAGACGACGAACTTCTTCAGTTTTAAGCTCGATGTAGGCATCAAGCATTTCTTTCGTGAACACGCCACCTTTTAACAGGTAATCATGATCCGCTTGAAGTGCTTCAAGCGCCATATCCAGGCTATGCGCCACTGTAGGGATTTTCGCTTCTTCTTCCGGTGGAAGATCGTACAAGTTCTTGTCAGCAGCTTCACCCGGGTGGATCTTGTTTTGGATACCGTCAAGACCAGCCATCAACAATGCCGCGAAACCTAGGTACGGGTTCATCATTGGATCTGGGAAACGTGCTTCAATACGCTTGCCTTTCGGGCTAGACACGTAAGGAATACGGATAGATGCAGAACGGTTACGCGCTGAGTAAGCAAGCATAATCGGTGCTTCGAAATGTGGAACCAAACGCTTGTACGAGTTTGTAGAAGGGTTAGTAATCGCATTTAAAGAACGAGCATGTTTAATTACACCACCGATGAAGTACAACGCCATTTCTGAAAGGCCTGCATATTCATCACCTGCAAACAGGTTTTTGCCGTCTTTAGAGATCGACATATGCACGTGCATACCAGAACCATTATCGCCAACCATTGGTTTAGGCATAAAGGTTGCTGTTTTTGCATATTGATGCGCAACGTTCCAAACCGCATATTTGAACTGTTGAACTTCGTCTGCTTTACGCACCATAGTGTTGAAGCTCACACCAATTTCTAACTGGCAAGAAGCAACTTCGTGGTGATGTACTTCTACACGACCTGGACCCATGATGTCTTCGATACGCGCACACATGTCTGCACGCATGTCATGTGAAGAATCTACAGGAGGAACTGGGAAGTAACCGCCTTTTACGCGTGGACGGTGACCAGAGTTACCGCCTTCGTAGTCTTTGTTAGTTGACCAAGCAGCTTCTTCAGCGATCAATGTATGGCGCGCGCCAGACATGTCGATTTCCCATTTTACTTCGTCAAATACGAAGAATTCTGGTTCTGGGCCAAAGAATGCAGTGTCACCGATACCGGTAGATTTCAAATATTCTTCTGCACGGCGCGCAATCGAACGTGGGTCACGATCATAACCTTGACCAGTTGATGGCTCGATTACGTCACAAGTTACAACAACTGTTGGCTCTGCAAAGAACGGGTCGATAAAACCTGTTGCCGCATCCGGACGTAAAATCATGTCCGATGCTTCGATGCCTTTCCAACCTGCAATTGAAGAACCGTCAAACATTTTGCCGTCTTCAAATGTATCTTCATCAATACTGTCTGCTGGGTAAGTGACGTGTTGCTCTTTACCCTTGGTATCAGTAAAGCGAAAATCGACCCATTTTGCGCCACTTTCTTGTATGAGTTGAAGGACCTTGTTCGCCATGCTCATTTTGCTCCGATGTTTTTGTTGCACCCGTGAAGTGCGTGTTAGCAGTTGATAGTTATTAAGCAATTACCGTACCAACTTTTAAAAGCATAGATAAAATCTTGAAATCTTTATAAGAAATCATGAAGTGACAAAAATACTTTGCGGCTATTATACTAGCTGCAAAACTAAATGCACTATATTCAAGCATTCTTCATTTATTTTATTTCAGCTTTATTTTTTAGCGCACCTAAATAGTGCATGGGTCTATAAAAATGTATGAGAAACATAGCTTTTTATAGCAAATATGCTGCTTTTTCTTACTTTTGTTAAGTTTTTACTTGTTTTTAGCTAAAAATTGAGCGTTTTTTAGTAGATATCAGTAAAGAAAATTTTGTGATTCATTTAGGGATGTATGCCCATTATGAGGCATTTTCTTTAAATCTACTTTCAATAGAAAAGTTTATACAAAGCTTAATTATTCAAGTGATGTTTTTTTCATCAAACTTTTAGCCTCTCTTTGATTTCATTTTTGAGTTTTACTCTAAAAAATACTCATTCAAAACTTTCTATGAGTAAGCCTATTACTTTAAATCATTATAAAAAATTTTATTTAATTTTCTACAGGTTTTTAAAGCCAATAAATTGAGCAAAATTGTTGCGCCGAATGCAGCTATTTTTTGCTATGATGAAGCGTGCTTTATTTTCACACAATGAAATCAATGATTTAGTTGTGTCAGGCAAGTGCTTGCAACACGTATAAATAAAGTACGATCTGGACAACATTAGCACAGTTAAGTGCATTAATTTCAATAGGTTAAGCTCATGCTTTTAATGATCGACAACTATGACTCCTTTACTTATAACATCGTCCAATATTTTGGCGAACTGAATCAAGAAGTAAAAGTAGTCCGTAATGATGCCGTGACATTGGAAGATATAGAGCGATGGCAACCTAAGTATTTAGTGATTGGCCCCGGCCCGTGCTCGCCAAGTGAGGCAGGAATTTCTATTCCTGCCATTCAGCATTTTGCTGGCAAAATTCCTTTACTGGGCGTTTGTCTTGGTCATCAAAGTATTGGGCAGGCATTTGGCGGTGATATCGTGCGTGCCAAACGTGTCATGCATGGCCGTCTGTCTGATATGTACCACAGTGATACCGGGATTTTCAGCAATCTTCCTTCTCCATTTCCTGCAACGCGCTATCATTCACTGGTGATTGATCAAGCTACCTTGCCCGAATGTCTGGAAGTCACCTGCTGGACCAATGAAGCGGATGGCTCTATGGAAGAAATTATGGGTGTGAAACATAAGACATTGCCGGTCGAAGGCGTGCAGTTCCATCCTGAATCGATTCTGAGCCAGCATGGTCATCAAATCTTTAAAAACTTTCTCGAAATTTATGCCTAAGAACATCTTATGAATATTCAACAAGCTTTAAGCAATATTACTAAAAACATTCACCTGACTCAGGATCAAATGCAAGACGTGATGCATGCCATCATGTCAGGTGAAGCGACCGATGCCCAGATTGGTGCCCTGCTGATGGGCTTACGCCTTAAAGGCGAAAGCATTGATGAGATTACCGCAGCTGCACGTGTCATGCGTGAACTTGCCACTAAAATTGATGTCAGTGACATTCCTTATCTGGTCGATATCGTCGGCACAGGCGGTGACGGTCAAAACCTGTTTAACGTTTCTACTGCCTCTGCATTCGTGATCGCAGCAGCCGGTGCAACTATAGCCAAACATGGTAACCGCGGCGTTTCGACCAAATCAGGTTCGTCAGATTTGCTGGAACAGGCCGAGATTAATCTGGACCTGAATATGCAGCAGACTGAACGCTGTATCCGTGATGTCGGTGTCGGCTTCCTCTTTGCACCGAATCATCATCAAGCCATGAAATATGCAATCGGCCCACGTAAAGAATTGGGGATTCGCAGTATTTTCAACCTGCTCGGTCCTTTAACCAATCCGGCTGGCGTACAACGTCTGGTCATTGGCGTATTTTCCAATGAACTCTGCCGTCCAATTGCCGAAGTTATGAAACAGCTCGGTGCTGAACATGTGATGGTAGTACATTCACGTGATGGTCTGGATGAAATCAGTATAGCCTCTTCAACTCATGTTGCTGAACTGAAAAATGGCGAAGTCACCGAATGGGAAATTATTCCTGAATCGGTCGATATTGAATCGCAAACTCTGACCGGACTGATTGTGGAAGATTCTGCGCAAAGTCTGGCTTTAATCAAAGATGCACTGGGCAAGAAAAAATCAGACATCGGCGATAAAGCCGCCAATATGATCGCGCTGAATGCCGGCGCAGGTATTTATGTCTCCGGTTTGACCAGCAGCTATAAGCAAGGTGTTGCGCTGGCACATGACATTATCTATGGCGGTCAGGCACTTGAGAAAATGAGTGTACTGTCTGAATTTACCAAAACTATTAAACATTACGAAGCTTAATTCGGTCAGGGATTTTGATCATGGTGGATATCGCAAATACAATTTTAGGCAAAATTGTTGACCGTAAAAAAGAAGAATTTGCCCTACGTTTAAAGCAGAAAAGCTATAAAGATCTGGAAGAACTGGCACAAGGTGCATCACCTGTGCGTGGTTTTGCCCAGTCTTTAGTGTCGAAACGTCCGGGTGTCATTGCTGAAATTAAGAAAGCTTCGCCATCTAAGGGCATTATTCGCGAGAACTTTAACCCTGCGGAAATTGCAGCACAGTATCAGGAGGCAGGTGCAGCCTGTTTATCGGTGCTGACCGATGTAGACTTTTTCCAGGGTCACGATGACAACATTCAGATTGCCCGTTCACATTGCGACCTGCCTGCACTGCGCAAAGACTTTCTGATCGATCCTTATGGAGTTATCGAAGCACGTGCTCTGCATGCAGACTGTATCTTGCTAATTGTGGCTTGCCTGTCTGATCAGCAGTTAGAAGAAATGTCTAAAACTGCATTTGAACATCATCTGGATGTACTGGTTGAAGTTCACGATGAAGAAGAACTATCCCGTGCTTTAAAACTTTCTGATCGTTGTCTGCTCGGTGTAAATAACCGTAATTTAAAAACCTTTGATGTGGATTTAAACACATCATTACGTTTGAAAAAATTACTAGACCCTTCACGCCTGCTGGTGACTGAAAGTGGTATTGCCACACCTGCGGATGTTGCGATGATGCAGAAAAATGATATTCACGCCTTTCTGGTCGGCGAAAGCTTCATGAAACAACCACGTCCGGATCATGCTTTCCGCGATCTGTTTGGTGAGCCTGAAGCGGTTTAAAATGTAAATGCTCACCTAAGCATTAAAAAAGCCCAATCTCAGGATTGGGCTTTTTTATTTTCAATATTGAAAAGTAGATCATAGATTCTCGAGCGTATTTAAAATCCTCAGCAATGTCATGAACGCAATTCAGTTCTCCTTTGTCTATTTTCAGACTATAATTCTTGTAAATTCCGCATCTCCCTTGTTTTTACATTATGAGTAAACACGATTCTTCATTATCTAAAGATCAGTACAACCTGCTGAAATCTTTTAAGAAGCAAATTACACAGCCGCAAACGCCTGCGGTCGTTGCTGCACCTGTTGAAAAGACTGTCGAGCAAGAAGCGTTAGAAGAACTGGAATTATTCCGCAAGCAAATGCAGGGCGTGCAAAAAATTGAATCGGGCAATACGGTTCAACTGGACAAACCACGCAAGAAAAAGCCGGATGCACAAATCTTGGCAAAGCGTGCAGCGGCTACTGGCCCGCTGGAAACAGAGGCAATGGCTTTATCAGATACTCAGGCCATGCTCAATCCTGTCGGGAGTCAGGCCAACTTGAGTTACCGCATTGCCACCTTGCAGCATAAAGTTTTTGAAGACTTGAAAGCCGGTAACTTGCGCTGGTTTGAGGCTGTGGATCTGCATGGCTGTACCGTAGAAGAAGCGCGTCAAGCCGTGCTGCAAATTATCCAGATCGCCAAAGATGAAAACCAGAACGTGATTAAAATCGTACATGGTAAAGGTCCAGAAGCGATTTTAAAAACCTATGTCAACGGCTGGCTGCGTCAGCATCGCGATGTTTTGGCTTTTGTCAGTGCACCTGAAAAGCAAGGTGGTACCGGTGCGGTATTGGTTCTGCTCAAACGTGCAGAAAAGAATCCAAAGTTCAAACAGTAAACGGTTTTAGCCTCAAAACAAGGCATTGTAAAAGTTTTCTGCTACAATGCCGTCCTTGTTCATTCTCAGTTTAAGTGAATACGTCATATGACTATGCAGCAATCCTACGCAAACATTCTTACTGCCGTTGGCGAAGATCTAAATCGCCCTGGTCTCAAAGATACGCCTGTGCGCGCTGCGAAAGCATTTTCATATTTAACCTCGGGTTATAGCCAGACACTTGAAGAAGTGACCAACAAGGCGGTCTTCCCTTCCGATAACCGTGAAATGGTACTGGTCAAAAACATCGAATTTTATTCGCTATGTGAGCATCACTTATTGCCATTTTATGGCCGCGTACATATCGCCTATTTGCCAGAAGGTCATGTTTTAGGCCTGTCTAAATTTGCCCGTATTACTGAAATGTTTGCACGCCGTTTGCAGATTCAGGAAAATCTGACTCAGCAAATTGCAGAAGCCGTGGCTGAAGTCACCAAAGCACGCGGTGTTGCAGTAATGATTGATTCTGCGCACATGTGCATGATGATGCGCGGTGTAGGCAAGCAGGAATCAACCACACGTACGGTATCATTTATTGGTGATTTTAAAACCGACAAAGAAACACGTCGTGAATTTTTAAGTGCGGTTCCAGAAAGCTATTAATTATTAAAGCTTAAAAATAAGTTACTCAAAGCCTCGATCATTCGGGGTTTTTTGCTTTTGAAGGAAGAGGATATCAATACTTAATTCAAAAGCTCACTTGCTATAAATAACACCTGGTAACAGGGTTTAAAGACCTGTCCCAAAACTTGCTATGTTTCAGTCTAGAACTCAAACAATTCCTCCTTGTGTTTGCAACAAGCCTACACTTGGATACACGATAAAGTTTTAATCCTGCCGCTCTCCCATTAAAGTAATTTGAAGTTGATATACAGCAAAGCGCTTTATATCTTTCTGATTGATTTTTAATGATAAGGAAAGTAACCATGGCGAATAGCAAAAATAACCAGGCGAAAGACAGCAAAAAATCAGCAAAAACTGCTAAAAAGACTCAAGATGAGAAACTGAAAAAGTCGAATAAGAGCAGTGACAAAGACAGTAATCTCAAAGTCACTAAAAAAGCGGCGAGCAGTAAATCTAAAGCGGCATCTTCTAAAAAAGACAATGCCAGCAAAGATGAAAAAGTGAAGGCGAAGAAAAATTCAAGTTCAAAAGCCAGTGATAAAGCGAAAGACCAAAAGACCTCTTCCGCGAAAAAACCGGCTAAAGCGAAAAGCAGTAACAAGAGTAAAGACGACACTAAAGTGAAAAAGTCTTCTTCAAAAAAATCGGCACCTGCTAAAAAGCAGTCGAGTAGCTCCTCTAAGACCAAGGCTAAAACCTCGAAGACCAGTTCGAAAAAATCGAAGTAAAATGAAAGCCCCTAGTTCTAAATGACAGGGGCTTTTCTGTATCCTTCCCTTTCGTTTTTATAATTTGTATTAGCTGAAATATTGAGTCATTTTAAATTTCAGAAAAGGCCGAATATGAAGCCATCTGCCAAAATAGCGCCACCAAAACGTCCGTCACGTGTAGTTTCGAATAGTTTTGATTATTCTCTGGACTTTGCAAAGATTAATTTTCGTAAACGACCCGAGCTCTACCGGATTGGCCGTGGTGAACAAGGTGTATTACTGGTTGAGCCTTATAAATCAGAAATCCTGCCACACTGGCGCTTTGCAGATGAAGAAAAAGCCCAAGCCAGTAGCGAGAAAATCTATCAGCTTTTCTTGGACTATTTAAAACAAGAAGATTTTATTGGTGCGGACATGGCACGCAAGTTTTTACAGATGGGTTTTACCCGTGCCCGGCGTTATGCCAATCATAAAGGTGGCAAAAAGTATGACGGTCCGGTTCCGGAAGACAAAAAAGGTTTAAGTGGCGCGCATGGCCGTTCCGAGCTGCCACGCAATCAGCAAGATCCTGTTAAAGCCGCTGCTGCCAAAATTTTTAAACAGAAATGGGATGAAGCTAAAAATCATCCCGCATATCTTCAGCAAAAACAAAAATTTCAGGAATTTATAGAGCAGCAGTCTGCAACTGGATAAAAACCTTTTATTTAAACCGAGAGCGGCTGTGCGGTTGGGTTCAAGGACTGATGAGCCATATAGACCTTGTTACGCCAGTTATTCTTCGCCATATACAAAGCAGAATCTGCCGCGTTCAGGAAGCGCTGATAATCCGGATGTCCATCATAAAGCACACAACCAATACTGACCGTAAATTTAAACTGCTGGCCTTGTGCCGAATTAATCATGCCATTTTCAATATATTTACGCACACTTTCGGCAATATTCAGGGCACGTTTTTCATCAGTATCCACCAGTAACAGCAAAAACTCTTCACCGCCGACCCGGAAAGCATAATCACTGCCCTGACTGTATTTTTGCAATGCTTCGGCCAGAAATTTCAAAGCCAGATCACCTGCTGCATGTCCGAATTTATCATTAATACTTTTGAAATAATCAGCATCAATGGCAAGTAAAGACAAAGGCGTATGATTCTTACGGGAAAAAGTGATTTCACGTGAAATAATCGTATTCAAATAACGACGATTCAATAACTGGGTCAATGAATCATTACCTGATTCAATATATTCGGCCACCTGAAATAACTGATCTACCAACAACTGAATCTCACGGTTCAAGTCACGGATTCGCTGGATCAGTCCCAGCATATTGTTTTTGTCCGTACAGTCCATGATCTCTTGATTAAGTTCATCGACTTGATAAATTCGTTCAATGATTAAATCGACCTGGTCAGAACCGGTAAAAGCATAAGAGGCTTTATGGATAAACCATAAACCGAACTCAGACTTGGACAGCATCGGATGATTCAATTTCTCATGCTCAGAAAAGACCTTGAACATGAGCTCATTTTCCCAGTCCAGCAATGAGCTGCGCTGTTTATCTTTTTGTACGGCCACATCCTGCATCGCTGAAAAAACACGATAACTGTGTTTAATTTCCTGATTCATGGCTGTTTTGGCTTCATAAGATCGGCACATGACTTCTGTGGCAAATCCCATGATTTGGACAATATAACTGCAGGTGGTCAACATACTGTGGTGAGGATTCTCATCCAGCAGTTCAAACATTTTACGCTCAATTTCACGCACACCGCGCATGATCAGCCAGGATGGAATTCCGACACGCGCATGCACATGCCCCACCATCGCCTGTTTCTGCACGGCATCGGCATAGCGTTTATTAATCCCCACACTAAAGCTTTCAAGTAGCCAGGCATTTAAAGTGTCACGCAAGCGCTGTTGAATCAAGTCATCGGAAAAGAATTCTGCAGATTCCTTTTCAAGGAGCATGTTTTTATAGAATTCTTCCACCAGAATCAGGGAATGATCTTGAATAAAGTGAAAGGCATGCAATAAGTCATCAGATGAATAATTTTGACAGATCTGTTCCCACTGCTCGGCCAGTCTTGCTATGCATTCATTATTCATACTGTCTGTTCCCCAAAACCTTGCAATTTTCACTCACATTATGTGACAAATATAACAAATATCAGGTATTTTTCCTAAAATATCGACCAGCTTATTTGCACCCAACCAAGCCAATCTTTTTATACACGGGAAAACCGAACAGTAGCCTCATGGATACACAGCACTTTATCAATAGTTTTAACTAAATCTTAAAAATACCGGATCAAACCAAGACTCCATTGATCCCAGTCTTTGGACTGTTGTTGCTGATATTCCCAAGACAGCCGAAGTGCATGTTGTGGATTGAATGCATATTGGAGTTCAGTATTCAGTTTCAGCTGCCAGCGATGCGAATCTTCCCAATACGGCAGCTCTACCTGTACCAGACTGTTGATCTGATCACTCCAGATATTCTGGCATCCCACAGTGGGGCCTGCACCTACGCGCCAGCCTTGATCAAGTGCCTTGCCTGCCTGTAGCTGAGTTTGCATTTGTGCATAACATAGATGTTCACGGCTGGCATTTGCCCAGCTATAACCGCCCTGAGTTTTTAAGCTGGCGACGCCATGCTGTTCATCTTCACTAAACTGGCCATGCGTATCCAGTGCCTCCTGTTTCCAGCCCAGATTGAAACCCCAAGATAATGGGGTATTAAACGGATTGACCGGGTTATAGGAATTGACGGCAAATAGATTCAGATGTTCCAGCTTGAGTTCACTGTCACGATATTGCAAAGCCCCATCCAGAAACAGTAATTGTGTGCCGGTTCGAAAACCACCTTGCGGGTCGATGAGATCATGATAGGCCTGCCGATGTCCAAGCTGGACAAAGGATTCACCCTGAACCTGTCCGGCCTGAAGATTGATATTGCGTGCATGATGGCTTTGTACTGGGTCTATTTTTGGACGTTCAGGCACTTTACGCTGTTTCTCGATATCCAGCTGGCTTCTTAAGCCCAGTAACTTGCGGAAACGTGGCTGGGAAAATGATTCATCGACTTTCTGCCGGAGGAAATCCAGATATAAATGATCATAGGCCATTTCCAGAATTTTGGCCTGATCCTTTACCGGATAAGGCTGCAAGATTGAAGGCATTACACCTGTTTCTGCATAAGCCAGCTGATGCGCAGTTTTTGCCAGCGCTTTGCCATGCTGTCTGGACTGTGCCAGCAATTGAGTTTCAAGCGCCGGACGATAAACTTTCTGTTTGATCAAGCCCTGCTGTTCTACTACTTTTAGTGTTTCAATCGGAATCGCAGTCGAATTAAACTGTTTCTGTAGATTCAGCTCGGGACGTACCAGATCAAATAGCCCGAGTAAACGATATGCACAATTATCATTGATAAAATAATAAGGGAAACTTACATTTTGCATTTCCCAGAGATGCTGTACCAGAAACCTGGTTTCTTGCGGGCTTAAGTTTAATTGATATTCCCATAAGTCCCGGCTTTCAAAGTCACCATACTCTTTGACCTTGCGGTAATACGGCATCAGGGAATATTCACCCGGATATTGTCCGGTCAGCCCTTTCCAGGCAAAGGACCAGTTGTCATTGCCATCGACCGTTGCGGCATAGTTGACTGCATAAGAAATCAGATTGAGTTGTTGCTGGTCTTTAGGGTCCAGCCGCAATAAGGTATGCCCGAACATGGAGCTGGGATTACCCATAAAATCCGTGGCATAAATCAGCGTCGCCTGATAGGGCTTGACCTCGCCAATCCATTTATCCAAATCAGGGCAACTGACCGCAGGCAATTGTTGCTCGGAAATATTCAATTGCTGCATTAACCAGCTGCTGCGTGCCGGAAACTTGCAGCGAACAGACTGATTCGGCTCTGCGCTCATAAATAAAGCCTGAATGTTATGCTGCATTTCCTTTTTTAGATCAGTTCTTCCCTGCTCTGCCAGGAAATAGCCCGAATAGTTAACCTCGCTATGACCTTGGGGGTTGGCATACATGAGACGTTGCCAGGTGGTGCTCTGATCCAGACGCTGGATTTCGGCCTGAGCTAGATAATGCTGGATGTCTGGATTAATCTCGCTAGAAAAACTTAAAGGGCTGAATGTCAGGCCCAACATGAAGAACGCATATTTCATTCAGTTAACTTATTCTCATCAATTTCTTTTAGTCATAAGAAAACCCTGCCAGAACAGCAGGGTTTTTGAGGTGCGGATCAGATGTAGGATTTCAATACTTCATCTTTGGCCATCACAGTTTGTAAGGTGCTTAAAACTTGTAATGTATTCTGGTTTTCTTCGGAATAAATTTCAGAGAAATTCTGCTTGGAAACACTAAAGAAACGAGCTTTATCTTCAGATTTAATATTCAGAAGTTCAGCCAGAACATTCAGGCTTTCACCCTCACCAACTGCCATATCACGCGCCAGTGCTTCAGCGTTTTCATTGGTAAAGGTCACCACTTGAGCGGTTACGGTACCGCCCTGGCTACAACCCAAAGTACCAAAAGTGATCCCAAGCCACTGATTCGTGAACAGAACGTTGGTCGTACCTGCAAAGAGTTTAGGAATAATACCAGACTGACCCGCCCACACCTGACTTCCGATACCACAACCGACATCTCGGTCAGCCATCGCCATGCTTGAACCTGTCGCCAATACCGCCGCCAGCATAATTTTTTTCAACATAGTTATTCTCCAATTATTCTCATGCAATCTTTGTTATTACTCTAATAATGTAATTTAAATTACATACTCAGCAGAGTAGCGACAAGTCAAGTTTGGCGCAATTGAAAAAATGTATGCTTTACATAAACATAACCTGATTGATTTTACTGTTCTTTGAGCGCCCAATCGCCTTGTGAATTACGCTGTCCCAAAATTTTCAGCACCAACACCAGACTCAGCAATAACAACAAATACCAGGAGCCCAGTTTGCCCCATCCCACCATATGCCATTGCTCAATCTGGCTTGGATAGAGCCAGATTTGGTAAAAGGTACTGATATTCTCGGCAATCCAGATAATAAACGCCAGAATCAGCAGTACGGGTAACATCGGCAACTGAAAAGCATGCTGATTCAACTGAAAGCGGATTTTAGTTTTCCAGAACATCAGTACGCTCCAGACAAATAGAATCAAACGATAGTCGGGAATAAAAAACTTGCTCATAAAGTTGATATAAGACAAGACTGCCAAAGCCAGCATATGGCTGAAACGCGGCAATTTTTCAAATGAAACCTGATATAGACGTAAAGAACGTGCAAAAAAGCTGCCGACTGCCGAATACATAAAGCCAGCAAATAAAGGTACGGTCAGGATTTTAAATACTGCGGGTTGTGGGTAATGCCAGGAAGCAATTGCCGGATGGGTCAGGAAGATTTCCATCACCATGGCCATGAGATGAAACAGGGCAATGACTTTGGCTTCAGCCCAGGATTCCAGTTTGGTATAGAGCAATATCACCTGAATCAGCAAAGCAAAAAACAGCAGATAGTCATACCGGTAAAAACCGAAGAAGAGATCGCTGCCCATAGAAGCAGTCAGCGCAAAAGCGAGCAGGAGTAAAATCCCAAATAAGGCAGCCGAAGCTGCCTTATAAGTAAATTCAAACCCTGATTTGAATAGATCGATCAAGGTTTACATCCTAAAGATATTTGGCACTATACTCATGTACGGTATCAATAAATGCTTTTGGATTCGCCGGATCAACCCACTGGGTAATACCATGGCCCAGATTGGCGACATAACCGGTTTTCTCACCATTGGCATAGGCATCATCCAGCATGGCCTTGGTCGCTTTAATGATGGTGTCTGATGAACCATATAAAGTTGCAGGATCCAGGTTACCTTGAAGTGCTGCACGACCAGCAACCGTTTGACGAGCGACATTCAATGGTGTGGTCCAGTCCAGTCCAAACGCATCTGCACCGGTAGTAATCATCGGTTCCAGCCATTGACCTCCACCTTTGGTAAACAGAATCACCGGAATCTTGCGGCCGTCTTTCTCACGTTGTAAACCAGCGACAATCTTCTGCATATAGTTCAGCGAGAACTCGATATATTCACGATGTGCTAATGCCCCACCCCAACTATCAAAGATCTGTACCGCTTGTGCACCCGCATCAATCTGCGCATTCAAATATTCAGTCACTGCATCAGCCAGACGATCCAGTAAAGCATGCAAAACTTCAGGCTGCGCGTACATCATCTGTTTGGTAAATCGGAAATCTTTGCTTGAACCACCTTCGACCATATACGTTGCCAGAGTCCATGGACTGCCCGAGAAACCAATCAGAGGAACCTGACCGCCCAGGGCTGAACGAATGGTCGAAACGGCATTCATCACATAATCCAGATCCGACTTGGCATTAAATGCAGGCAGATTAGCTACATCCTGTTCGGTACGGATGGTCTTGTGAAATTTTGGGCCTTCACCGGCTTCAAAATACAGCCCCAGTCCCAAAGCATCTGGAACCGTCAAGATATCCGAGAATAAAATCGCGGCATCAAGATCATAACGGCGCAAAGGCTGCAAAGTTACTTCACAGGCCAGTTCAGTATTCTTGCAAAGCGAAAGGAAATCTCCTGCCTTGGCACGCGTTTCGCGGTACTCAGGCAAATAACGGCCAGCCTGACGCATCATCCATACTGGCGTAGCATCTACAGGCTCACGCAACAATGCGCGCAGAAAACGATCATTTTTTAAGGTCGTCATTCACATTCCCATCTTTCTTTGACATTGCCAACATCATAGCAAAAAGGCCGCAGTTTTAATAACTTCTGACAACTTTAAAAACCGATCGGATTGAACGGCGACCTAGTGATTTAAACAAAACAACTACTGCATCTCCACATTTTTTCTGTAATACTTATAGTGTTTTTTCACATAGTTAAAGAAATAATTCTTAAGGTTGAGTTACATGTTCGTTCGCACAATGCTCGCTGTGAGTCTAGGTTGCATTTTCGCAGGTCAAGTTTTTGCCGCGTCTACTGCTGAACAACCATTAAAACCCCAAGTGGTGACTGATGTTGCAGTGCAAGATCCAATTGATCCATTAGCAACTGAAGCTTCAGCGGCCCAAGCAGCACCTGCAGAAGCGCAAATTACCGCACAAGAACAACAAGACTTAAAACAGGCATCTGAAGCGCTGAATGAGCTACAGGATACCGAAGATCAGACTGCTTCTATTGGCGCAGCACCAAATACCAAAGCACCGACTAACTCTGCAGCGACCAAAGCTTCGTGGACTTTAGACGGCTTAAATAATGCCCAATGGTATGAAAATATCGGTGCAGGTCAATTCCCAGTTTACGCACGTGCGCATGTCATGCTGAATAATGCCCATGCATCACCAGGTGCGATTGACGGAACCAGCGGTAAAAACACACTGAAAGCGATTGCGTCTTTCCAGCAAATGAATGGCATCAAGCCAACCGGTGTTTTGACTCAGGAAACCTGGGATAAACTAGTTGCACGTCAGGGTTCTAAGCCAGCCTTTGTTGAATACACCATTACTGAAAAAGATCTGGCAGGCCCATTTGCCAAGTCTATTCCTTCAGATTATGCGTTACAGGCGAAAATGAAAGGCTTGTACTACACACGTGTCAGTGAAATGTTGAGTGAAAAATTCCATATGGATGAGAATTTCTTAAAGAAACTCAATCCAAATGCTAACTTTAATAAAGTTGGTGAAAAATTACTGGTCAGTAATGTACGTAATGACTTGCCTGAAGGTATTCACTTGATTGTTGCACATAAAGGTGCGAAACAACTGTACTTATTTAACAGTAAAAATCAAATGATCGCGTCATTCCCTGCCACTATTGGTAGTGCAGATACACCATCTCCGACCGGAACCTATAAAGTAACAGGTGTTGCACCAAACCCTTGGTACAGCTACTCACCTTCTAACTTTGTACAAGGTAAAAACTTAAAACCACTATCTTTACCACCGGGTCCTAACGGTCCTGTCGGGAATATCTGGATTGGTTTAAGCAAGAAATCATTTGGTATTCACGGGACACCAAACCCGTCTACCATTTCGAAAACAGCATCACATGGTTGTATTCGTTTGACTAACTGGGATGCCAATGATCTTGGCCGTAAAGTCAAATCTGGGGTAACGGTTCGTTTCTTAGAATGATGATCGGTCTGCCGATTTGAATAAAATAGCCTGCTTTTGAGCGGGCTTTTTTATTCCTTATGTTTACTTTCAGCTATGTCGTTGCAAAAATGCAATGATCTGTCGCCTATTTGAGATTTTTTCAGTTATAAAACGACAGTATGATGATCTCAAGTTAAAAATAATGTCGAGATGAAATTATGAATGCTTTTCTACATCCTAGCGAAAATCGTGGTCATGTAAAAATGGGCTGGCTGGAGTCTAAACACAGCTTCTCATTTGGTAACTGGTATAACCCAAAGTATATGGGTGTCAGTGCTTTACGTGTCATTAATGATGACCTGATTGATGGACATCAGGGTTTTGGAACGCATCCACATGACAATATGGAAATCCTGACCTGTGTGCTAAAAGGAACCATTACCCATCAGGACAGTATGGGCAATCATGGCGGAATTGCTGCGGGTGAATGGCAACTGATGAGCGCAGGAACAGGTGTGCGACACAGTGAAATGAACCAAGGCGATGAACAGGTTCATTTACTGCAAATCTGGATTATGCCAAATGAACGTGATGCCAAACCGAACTATCAGCAAATTCGTCTTGATCCACATGAGCAGCCGAATCAATGGCATTTGATTTGTGGTCCGAATGACAATGCACCGATGCATATTCGTCAGAATGCCGAAGTCAAAACTGCGGTGATTCACCAAGGCCAAAGTCTGGAAGTGAAAGCGACCCAGCATATTAATTATGTCCATGTTGTTTCTGGTATTGTCCAGATCGCTGAGCATATGGTTGAAGCTGGCGGCGCAATTGCTTTTCTGGATGACACAGAAATTAAAGCAAGCGAAGATGTGCAAGTGATCTGGTTTGATTTGCCGGAAGTACCAAACTAAGCTTTTAAAGCTCTCAACCCTAATGGCTATTGATCCCAGTGATTAATAGCCATTTTTTATACATATAATCATGAATAAGAAATTATAGTTTGCAGGATCATAATAAGGTTTCTTAGCTAATAAAATTATGCCTACTACCTATACAAATCCAACCAATTCTCATCACATTTTTACCTAAGCAATGCATTATTTAGGTGAATATAAACTGATCCATTTCCATAGAATCCAGTGCTGTATAGCTGTGATCATTCACGATTGGCTTTATATTATCTTTTGCAGGCATAAAGTGAATTGACCTTTTCATGTAGGTTAAATAAATAGAAGAGCATATCCGTATGAACCAGATTTTAGAGATGCAAAGCAGCCAGCAACAAGCTTTGCTTTATTTATTAGCCTTTTTAAAACAACAAGATTATCAGTTCACGACCATTACACCACTTTCCCACCAGCGAATTCTGAATCGGAAAAAGAATGAAATTTATAAGCACAGAACCCTTCAGGATATCTTTGGCTGGAATCTAAACTTTAAAAAAACCGATCTTGATTCTGCCCTTTTTGTATTATTGCAAGAACATCAGCTTCTACAGGTTCAGGAAGATCAATACTTGAGTCAAGTTCGGGTTTCTTCACTCGATGGCGAACTCTTTATTCATTCAACTTTTCCAACTACTCAGCAAGATGCGGTATTTTTTGGTCCGGATACTTATCGATTTGTCTATAATCTCAAGCAATATCTAGCTGCTCAGCCTCGCCCTTTCAAACGGGCTATGGAAATATGCTGTGGCACTTCAGCAGCCGCAATCAGTATTGCCAGACATTTTCCATATGTTAATGAAATTATGGTTGCAGACCTGAATCCCAAAGCCTTGCTCTATAGCCAGATTAATATCAGTTTTGCCGGCTTAAACCATATTCATCCGGTTCAAAGTAATTTATTTTCCAATCTTGATGGAAAATTTGATCTGATTTTTGCTAATCCGCCGTATTTAATTGATCCCGAACAACGTCAATATCGTCATGGCGGTAATGCGCTGGA
Organism: Acinetobacter sp. AS5; assembly: GCF_048957595.1. Lineage (NCBI taxonomy): Bacteria > Pseudomonadati > Pseudomonadota > Gammaproteobacteria > Moraxellales > Moraxellaceae > Acinetobacter > Acinetobacter sp. AS5. The sequence continues at coordinate 71,787 of NZ_JARDAL010000001.1, forward strand.
TGGCTGTGATTTATCATTCAGGATTATAAAAGAAGGTTTACAGCGGCTGAATGTTGGTGGACGTTTATTCCTCTATACTGGAGTAACTGTAACTAAGCATGGCAATCTGTTTTTGCAGCATCTGCAAGATTTGATGAAACAGCATCAAAATATAATCTGGTCATATGAAGAAATTGACCCGGATATTTTTGGTGAAGAACTGGAACAACCGGCTTACCAACATGTGGAAAGAATTGCATTGACATTAATCAAAATTGAAGTAGGCAATTAAAGAATGTTTATTTATCAATTATGGAATTTTTAAATTTCGACTTTGTTGGCTATCAGTTTATTTTAAATCGTTTTATTAAAATAAAATTATAGGAATAAAAAAAACCCCAATCTTTCGACTGAGGTTTTTAAAATTTGGCGGAAGCGGTGAGATTCGAACTCACGGAGGACTCACACCCTCGTCGGTTTTCAAGACCGGTGCATTAAACCGCTCTGCCACGCTTCCATGGGCGCAATAATACGGAGCTTTTGTCCGACTGACAAGTGAAAATTACAGTGAATGCAATCAACTGCATATAGTTTCATCAAATCCTTACAGTTTTGCTGCTAATTCCGCTCCCTCACGAATGGCGCGCTTGGCATCGAGTTCAGCAGCCAGTTTTGCACCGCCAATAATATGATACTGCGCCAAGGTATTTTCCCCAGCACTCGGCATCAGGTCTTTTACCGATTCCTGACCTGCACATACCACAATGGTATCCACACGCAATAATTGAGCATGGCCATCTACCTCAATCCATAAGCCTTCATCCGTGACAGATTTATATTGCACACCGCGCAACATCCGCACGGCATGTTTTTTTAACTGGGCACGATGTACCCAGCCTGAAGTCTTGCCTAGTCCTGCGCCAAGCGGTGTCTTCTTACGCTGCAATAGATAAATTTCCCGTACTGGAGGTTCTACTTCAGCACGCTGTAACCCGCCTTCAGTCACATAATCTGGATGAGAATCCACACCCCATTCACGTTTCCACTCATCCACAGGTTGCGGCTGTATTTGATGCGGTGGCTTTAATAAAAACTCGGACACATCAAAACCGATCCCGCCAGCACCAATGACCGCAACACGATCACCGACAGGAGCGCCACGTAGCACTTCTGCATAAGACAAGACTTGTGGTGCCTGACTGCCTTCGATATTCAAGGCACGTGGCACGACACCTGTAGCCACAATCACTTCATCAAAACCTTCACGCTCCAACTGCTCGCGGTTTACCCGCGTATTTAAACGTACATCTACTCCGGTTTTTTCCAGTTGCACCTTAAAATAGCGAATTGTTTCGTGAAATTCCTCTTTCCCCGGAATCACTTTAGCCAGGTTAAACTGCCCGCCTACTTCGTGACTGGCTTCAAATAGCGTCACATCATGGCCACGGCTGGCAGCGACTGTGGCTGCTGATAAACCCGCAACTCCTCCGCCAATCACTGCAATACTTTTTGGTTTTTTGGTTTTGACATAGACCAGTTCAGTTTCATAACCGGCACGCGGATTGACCAGACAGGTTGCCCGCTGGTTTTTAAAGGTATGATCCAGACAGGCCTGATTACAGGCAATACAGGTATTAATTTCATCAACACGATTGGTTGCTGTTTTATTGACCCAGAATGCATCCGCTAAAAGTGGACGTGCCATCTGTACCATATCTGCCTGACCAGAAGCCAGAATCGCTTCGGCAGTATCTGGCATATTGATCCGGTTGGACGCAATCACCGGTACTGAAACATGTTTCTTGACTTCAGCGGTGTAATCAACAAAAGCTGCTCGCGGCACAGAAGTGACGATAGTCGGAATACGCGCTTCATGCCAGCCAATACCGGTATTAAGTAAAGTAATTCCGGCCTTTTCCAATGCTTTAGCTACGGTAATCACTTCCTGCATGGTATTGCCATCATGCACCAAATCGAGAAGTGACAAACGGAAACAGATAATAAATTTTTCGCCAATTTCAGCACGAATCGCTTTAACAATTTCTACGGCAAAACGCATCCGGTTTTCAATCGGGCCGCCCCAACGGTCAGTACGCTGATTGACATGACGACTTAAAAACTGATTCAGCAAATAGCCTTCAGAACCCATGATTTCCACGCCATCATAGCCAGCCTTTTTGGCAATGCTGGCAGTTTTCACATAATCCTGAATGGTATTCAGGATCTGTTTATCTGACATTTCACGCGGTTTAAAAGGAGAAATTGGTGATTTGATCGGGCTGGCCGAAACCACAAAAGGCTGATAGCCATAACGTCCGGCATGCAGAATCTGTAAAAGAATTTTGGCGCCATGCTTATGCACTGCATGCGTCACCAGACGATGTGGTGCAATATCCCCCAAGGTATTCATGGTGCCACCCGCCGGCAATAACCAGCCTTGACGGTTTGGCGATATTCCACCCGTAATCAGCAGTCCTACGCCACCCTTTGCACGTTCGCCAAAATACGCTGCCAGTTTAGGATAATTATAGAAGCGGTCTTCCAGACCAGTATGCATCGACCCCATCACCACCCGGTTTTTAATGGTGGTAAAACCCAAATGCAGTGGCTTTAAAATGTTGGCATAGCGCGTGGTGGTCATAACAAATCCCTGATTATATTTGGTTGAGCAAGTCATTTCCTTACTTTAACTGATTTTCAGAGACTTTTTATGACCCGGAGTTCAGCATTTTCAGGCACAAACATCAATCTTCAACACCAGCTCGCTCTATACATGACGAATTAGTTCTGCCATTGTCGGGCGCTGGATTTCCATAATGCAATCACGCCCAATACTGTACCAATTGGAAAACTCAGCAACATCAGGATTGACATAACTCTGGATAAAGTCCGTCCTGAACCATTGCCCTGCTTCACCTTGATACTGGCCTGTATATTAAAAAACATCAACAAGCCTAAAAGCAGCAGCACCACACCTAAACTCAGCATGGAAATACTAGATTGCTGATATTCAAGATATAAAAACAGCACTGTACTAAAACCAATCAGACCAGCATAAATCCCATGCAACAGTGCCAGTGTTTCATTCTTGGTTTTAGGATTTAAATTAGGTAAAGGTGGGATATGAGTCGCCATGCTTTTATTCCTGTTTTATCTGGTTTTTAACTTTATTCGGGTGAATATAACCAATTTCTTCCGTTTTCAGCAGGATTCTGGTGAAAATCGTGCGATTTATGATTATTTAAGCCTATTGAATAGAGATTTTAAAACGAGTTTTTCTTTTCTAAAGCAAACCTAAATAAATTAATGATACAATTGATGCAATATGTATTTTTTCAGGCCACCAATTCTGGCGTGCCTATTTCATATCATTAGGATGAACAATGTCTGATAATGCAACTATCTTGCAGAATGTCCCAGTAGGTAAAAAAGTTGGTATTGCCTTCTCTGGTGGTCTAGATACTTCTGCTGCTCTTTTGTGGATGAAACAAAAAGGCGCTGAACCTTATGCTTACACAGCTAACTTGGGTCAGCCAGACGAAGACGATTACGATGCGATTCCAAAAAAAGCTGAAGCTTATGGCGCAGTAAAAGCACGTTTAATCGACTGCCGTTTACAGCTTGCATTAGAAGGTATTGCTGCAATTCAATGTGGCGCGTTCCATATTTCTACAGGTGGTATGCCTTATTTCAACACGACGCCATTGGGTCGTGCAGTAACTGGCACCATGCTGGTTACTGCAATGAAAGAAGATGACGTTAACATCTGGGGTGACGGCTCTACTTATAAAGGTAACGACATTGAGCGTTTCTATCGTTATGGTTTGTTGACCAATCCTGCGCTTAAAATTTACAAGCCTTGGTTAGACCAAACCTTCATTGACGAGCTGGGCGGCCGTGCAGAAATGTCACAGTTCCTGATCGACAATGGTTTTGACTATAAAATGTCAAAAGAAAAAGCTTATTCAACTGACTCAAACATGCTGGGTGCGACGCACGAAGCCAAAGATCTTGAATACCTGAATGCAGGCATCAAAATCGTTGAGCCAATCATGGGCGTTGCGTTCTGGAAAGATGACGTAGAAGTGAAAGCTGAAGAAGTATCGATTACTTTTGAAGAAGGCTTCCCGGTTGCGATTAACGGTCAACGCATTGAAGATCCAGTTGAATTTATTCTTGAAGCGAACCGCATCGGTGGCCGTCACGGTCTAGGTATGTCGGATCAAATCGAAAACCGTATCATCGAAGCGAAATCTCGCGGTATCTATGAAGCTCCGGGTATGGCGCTGCTTCACATTGCTTATGAGCGTCTGGTAACGGGTATTCATAACGAAGATACGATTGAACAATACCGCATTAACGGTTTACGTTTAGGTCGTTTGCTGTACCAAGGTCGCTGGTTCGATTCTCAAGCGCTTATGCTACGTGAAACTGCACAGCGTTGGGTCGCTAAAGCAGTTACTGGCACAGTAACAATCGAACTTCGTCGTGGTAATGATTACACCATTATGAACACTGAATCTCCTAACCTCACTTATGAAGCTGAGCGTTTAACTATGGAGAAAGGTGATTCTATGTTCTCGCCGATGGATCGTATCGGTCAGTTGACTATGCGTAACCTGGATATCACGGATACACGTGCGAAACTGGGCATCTATACAGAAACTGGTTTACTGGCAGTCGGTTCTGCATCTGCAGTGCCACAACTGAAAGACAAAAACTAAGTTTTGTCTTAAGCAAAAAACCGCGCCCTGAGCGCGGTTTTTTATTGATGATTGTTTTATTCATTTTAATAATCTCTAGCCATTTGCAATATCTGAATTGACTGATCGAATAGACTGATAATAAATCTGGTTGCGTCCAAGCTGTTTGGCACGATATAGCGCCTGATCCGCGATTCCCAACAATGCATCCTTATCAATATCTTCCTCACCACGATAGACGGTAATGCCTAAACTGATGGTGATATGTTTCGCAACCGAGGATTTTTCATGCGGGATTTCCAGACGGTCAATCGCCTTAAAAATATTTGAAGCCACTGCATAAGCACCATGTGCATCCGTTTCTGGCAAGAGCACCACAAACTCCTCCCCGCCATAACGCGCGACAAAGTCCATATGTCGGATCGCATTCTTGATTGTTTTAGCAATGCTTGAAATAACGTCATCACCTTTCTGATGCCCATAAAAATCGTTGTAATTTTTAAAGAAATCCACATCGATAAACAGAATCGCCAAAGCCGTTTCTTCACGGCGTGCACTTTCGAAATGAACCTCCAGTGTCTCATCAAAGGTACGTCGATTGGAAATCTTGGTCAGCTCATCATACTGACTCAAATGCAATAATTCGTTGGTATGAATACGCTGGATCTGCTCACTGATTCTGGCGCGAATGCTATAGAGAAAAATCACACGCTCACGGGCAAAAATCATATGGCTAATCACATAACCCAGCAAGCAACTTCCAATTAAAATCCGGCCAAAAACCATAGGATTAAATTCAACTGAAAGGTTAAACAATACAAGAATAGTAGTTGCCGCAGCGAGTAATCCGGTGACCAGCATCTGAATCGGTTTAATGCCAGTCAGAATATAACCCAGGATATACACGATCGTGACTATGGCCATGGATTGATGCTGCAAGGCATCAGTTTTAATCGACATGGTGATGCATGAAATTGAGACCTGTATCCAGAACACCAACAGCATCGAAGCCTGAGGAAAAAAGCGCTTCATCTTGGGTAAACAGGAGAACATATAAAAGATAATTAGCGACACGCCGCCATTGAGCAGGCCCAGCATACACAGGACAAAATCATGCACGAAATATTCTTTACTGATACTCCAGTAATCTGTAGGAATCATCACCACTAAAAAAAGGAAATAGGCTAGTACTCCAGCCCACACATATTTTTCGACATGTTTGCGGGCGCGTTCCAGATTTTTGGTCCAGAATTCTTGTTCCAGATTTTGAGGGAAGACCGGGCCTACACGCTGGCTTTGCCGTGTAATCAGTTGTTCTATGTCTTCTTTATCATCTTGCAATTTCGCTAGATTGTACTTGTATTCCATTGCCAAGTATTTATGTAATTTTTTTATTAATTTTAAAATAACATACTTTTTAAAATTAATTTATACATATCCCTTATTTTGTAGCGCTTTCTCGTTACCATTTTTACTATAGATGGATTATCATTTGTTTTATTTGTTCGACTGAATTTGCCTTGAATACGATTACGATTCTCCAGCCAGATGATTGGCACGTTCACCTGCGTGATGGTTTAGCACTTCAACGTACCGTTCCCGATTTAGCCAAGCACTTTTCTCGCGCCATTTGCATGCCAAATCTGGTGCCACCCGTTAAAACCGTGGAGGAAGCCAATGCCTATCGTGAACGTATCATGGCACATGTGCCTGAAGGGGTAAATTTCGACCCACGTATGGTGCTGTATTTCACTGATAACACCCCGGCAAGCGAAGTTAAAAAGATCAAAGAATCTGCGCATATCAATGCCATCAAGCTCTATCCTGCGGGTGCGACCACCAACTCCGATAGTGGTGTGAGCGATATGAGCAAAGTCTACGGCGTAATTGAACAGCTTGAAGAACACCAAGTGCCTTTATTGCTACATGGTGAAGTGACGCATAATCATGTCGATATTTTTGACCGTGAAAAGCGTTTCCTGGATGAAGTGCTGGCTCCCTTACTCAGACAATTTCCCAAGCTGAAACTGGTGCTCGAACACATCACCACCAGCGAAGCAGCAAACTTTGTACTTGAGCAAGACCGTAATGTCGCTGCAACCATTACGCCGCAACATTTATTGTTTAACCGCAATGACATGCTGGTTGGTGGGATCAAGCCGCATTTCTACTGCTTGCCGATTTTAAAACGTCAAACGCATCAGCAAACTTTGCTGGAAGTCGCAACCAGCGGTAATCCTAAATTTTTCCTGGGAACAGATAGCGCGCCGCATTCAAAAAATGCAAAAGAAAATGCGTGTGGCTGTGCAGGATGTTATAGTGCGCCGACTGCCATTGAGCTGTATGCTCAGGCATTTGATCAGGTGGGTAAAATTGAACGCCTGGAAGGTTTTGCCAGCCATTTTGGTGCAGACTTCTATGGCCTGCCACGTAATACCAATACCATTACCCTGGTTAAAGAAGATCAAGTAATCCCTGAAAGTTTAGACTATCTGGATGGTGAACAGATTATCCCACTGTATGCTGGTAAAACCATTCAATGGAGAAAAGTGTGACAAATGAAACGCTCCCAATCATTGGTCAACGTTTTCGTGGATTCTTACCTGTAGTTGTCGATGTCGAGACTGCAGGTTTTAATGCGCAGACTGATGCATTGCTGGAAATTGCGGCCATTCCGATTGTTTATAATGAGGAGGGTCAATTTGTGCCGGGTCAAGCTTACCATGCACATATCAATCCTTTCGAAGGGGCAAACCTCGACCGACGTTCGCTGGAGTTTATTGGGATCGATCCTTCTAATCCAATGCGAATCGCCATGGCCGAAGATGAGAAAACTGCACTCAAGCGCATTTTTAAATCGGTGAATGAAGTGCGTCGCCAGCAAAATTGTACCCATGCAGTTTTAGTCGGACACAATGCACATTTCGATTTAGGTTTTCTTCAGGCCGCGATTGCCCGTACCGGGACCAAAAACCAGAACCCGTTTCATAGTTTTTCTGTCTTCGATACAGTGACTTTAAGTGCGGTGATGTTTGGTCAGACTGTACTGGCGAAGTCCTGTATCCAAGCTGGAATCGAGTTTGATGGTAAAGAAGCCCATTCTGCATTATATGATACGCAGAAGACCGCTGAACTGTTTTGCTATATTTTAAACAAACTCGCACCTCACCTGCTTGACACTCTGGTGGCGGATCAATAAGATACCGCCATCTTCTAAACGTCCCTATCGTCTAGAGGCCTAGGACATCGCCCTTTCACGGCGGTAACCGGGGTTCGAATCCCCGTAGGGACGCCATCTATTTTTTCTCTTCTTTATATTTCTTTGATCAGCATCTTAAGCTGCTCAAGTCCTACACTTTTATCAATTAATTAATGAAAATAATTCTCATTACTATTGATTACCTACTCTAAGTTAATGATAATCACTTCCATTATCTTTCGCAGATTTAACCCTTCTCATGCGTTTTGCTTATTCCCCACTTTCTATTGCGGTTCTAACAGCTTTATCAACATCTAGTTTTGCAGAAGAATCAAATTATCAAGAATCCATCCTCAAGGAAGCTACGGTTAAGTTCAGCACGATTATTATCGAAGCTCAGCAAGCAAATGAAGTGGGAAAAACAGTTTATTCAAAAGAAGATTTAGAAAGTACGCCAAATAGCTCAAAGAACATTACCGATTTTTTAAAAGTGAATCCGAATGTGCAGTTTAGTCAGTCACAACTTGCAGCAGGTTCTCAAGGTGAAATTAAACCTGCCGAAATCTCAATTAATGGTGCACAAACCTTCCAAAACAATTTCATTGTGAATGGTGTTTCCAACAACCTACTTATTAATCCAGCAAATTCAAACACAAATACGTTTCAAGATATTGGGACTGGCGCACAAGCTATGGCAGTGAACACTGACCTACTTTGTGAGCTTGAAGTATTAGATAGCAATGTGTCTGCCGCTTATGGTCAATTCACAGGTGGTGTTGTAAATGCTAAAACATGTGCACCGCAAACAGAGATAGGGAAAATTCACGGTTCTATCACTTACGATTACACTGAAAGTGATTGGGCTCGCTACAACTCAATTTTACCTTTAGAAGAAAGTAAATTTGAAGAACCTACAGATGACTACCAAAAGGAATATACCAAACAAGGTGTAAGCACCAATATTTATGGGAAGCTCTCGAATGATTGGGGCTTTAATGCTTATGCTTCTCAAAGAGAGTCCATTATTCCAGTCAAAAGTGGCTTTGAAACACCTAAAACAATTGATCAAGAACGACATATCTCAAATCTTGGTGCAACATTATTTTATACACCAAACGCCTCAACCAAAGCGAAGTTTGGTTTCGATTATGGTTTGCTCGATAGCTTAAGTTATGTGGACAGCAATCGTGATTCAGGTAGTACTACTGAAACCGAAACACTTACTCTGTTCTCGGAACTTGAACATCGCTTCAACTTAGGTACTCTCGTACACAAACTTAATTTCCAAAACTCGGCGACACAACGTATTGCTGACAATAACTACAGTATGCATTGGTACTACGCCAAAGGAAGTAAAGATTGGAATAATACCGATGTAGTTCGAGAGGGCGCCATCATGGGAGAGATTGAACAACGCCAAGACGTCCTTTCCTATGACCTACAAGCGAATATAGACCCTTTTAAACTTGGTCAATCCCAACACAACATGACTATAGGTACGGGTTATAGCCATGCTCATGTTGCGTGGAAACGAGTCGAGGATGTTTTACTCGCGACAAAGATCAACTTAAAAGAACTTGGCAAAGATACTACCTGCCTTCAAAGTGACCCATATTGTGATGAGAAACTAACTATAAATGGTTGGAATGGACAATATATCGCTGGTGGGACTCTGTACAAAGCTGGTGATATCAAAGCTCAGCAAGATCGCCTAAATATATTTATTGAAGATAATATTCAGTGGAATGATCAATTTTCAACACGCCTTGGTGTTCGTGCTGATTATGACTCTTTGAGTAGTAATATCAATATTTCCCCTCGCAGTCGTCTCTCTTACAAACCCTTTAGTAATGATCAATTGCATTTATCCGCTGGGTGGAATCGCTACTATGGTCAGCAAACTTTAGGTACAGAGCTGAATGAAATTCAAAATGATTTGCTCTACAAACTGTCACGTGAAAACCCACATGCGACTTGGGTAGAAACACAAACTGCACTATCCAGCGGTGCGCGTAGTTCAGCGCTCAATACCCCTTTCAGTGACGAGACTGTTTTAGGCCTGAATACACAAATCCAGAATTGGGATCTAGGGCTAAAATGGGTCAATCGTAAATATCAGGATGAAATATCAAAAACTAAAGTTACTCCTCTAGATGGATCAAAATTCTTCTACGAATATAACAATGATGGAAGTGGCAAAGCTGACATCTACACCTTAACACTTAAAAATCGTCAACCGATCGCACTGGGGGATAGCCAACATTTATTTGCCTTGGGATTTGACTACAGTGAAGTCTTCCGCAGTTATGTAGATTACACTTCAGCCTATGATCAAGCCACTCAAGATGAATGGGTCTCTTATGATGGTCAAATTATCCGTTGGTCAGACCGCCCTGCCCCAAACTTTAACCAACCATGGACCGCACGAGTAAACTGGGATATTACATTCGATACACTGCCTGTACGTATTTCAAACTTCTTTAGCTATAAAAACAGTTACGATGATATGGTTGTAGTCTCCAATAAAAATGACAAAGTCGAGTATAAAGGTGAACTGCTTGACACCTATTTAGCCTCTGAAATTAAACCCAAATTTAAATGGGATATGCGCACCACCTATGATTGGGAAATTTCAAAAGATTTAAGGGCAATTTTTGGTTTAACCATTAACAACGTCACCAACCGCGTGAATTCCTATACAACAGGCTCGACCTCAAATGATAGACCACGTGTGATGACTGAAATCGGCCGCCAATTTATTGCGGATGTTACTTTTAAATTCTAGAGCCTGAATAGGTACATGCTGCTGCTCTTTTTAATTTGCTTAGGCTATAATTAATGCGATTTCATATTTTGCCTTTGTATCATGTTAAAAAAAATCTTACTGGTTTTACTGATTTTAGCCCCATCCGCACTATATCTCTATATCGTCAACCGTGATGATAACCACACTGCGGAGACTGAAACAGTGTCAACGCCAACTGAAAACTCTCAGCCTGAGCAATATCAAACTCCAGATCACTAAGTTTTAGTGATCTTTTCAAATATTTATTTTTTATAGTCCTGAAATCTGTTCAGAAAATAACATTTTAATAAAATAAAGTTTTTGTTTTGCCTAATGTTTAAACTGTTAAATGAATTTTAGTAAAAACCCTTTTGACAAACCCCGGCTTAATCCTTAATATACGCATCACCTCGCAACGTCCCTATCGTCTAGAGGCCTAGGACATCGCCCTTTCACGGCGGTAACCGGGGTTCGAATCCCCGTAGGGACGCCATCTATTGATCTCATACGATCAGACCTTATTCGAAATTACCATTATTCGATTGCAGATTTGTAGTTTTTCACTACAATAGCTCGCTTCATTCCTTTGAAGTATTTCTTATTTCCTATGCACTCATCTCCGAATGATGCTACGCATCAGGGCAATTCTGCGCCTTTAAAACGCGCTATGAGTACTCGACATCTGGTCATGATTTCGCTTGGTGGCGCAATCGGAACAGGCCTATTCTTAGGGTCGGGTGAAGTCATTGCACAAACGGGGCCTGTAGGTGCCATTCTCGCTTATCTCCTGGGCGGTATTATCGCGTACATGGTGATGCTATGTTTGGGCGAACTTGCCGTTCATATGCCAGAATCTGGTTCATTTGGTGCTTATGCCAAACGTTATATTGGACCAGGCACAGGCTATACCATCACCTGGTTATACTGGCTGACGTGGTCGGTCACTCTCGGAACTGAATTTACTGCAGCGGCCTTGCTGATGCAGGAATGGTTCCCGGATATTTCCATGTGGTTATGGACCATTATCTTTGGTGTATTCGTATTTAGTCTCAATATGATTTCGACCCGCTGGTTTGCCGAATCCGAATTCTGGCTGGCACTGGTAAAAGTGGTCACGGTTGTTGCTTTTATTCTTTTAGGTCTATTGGCCATCTTTGGTGTTCTGGGCTATCAAGGCTATGAAGCTGCGCCTTTATTTACCAATCTAACTGCACAAGGCTGGTTCCCTGAAGGTCTATTCCCGATTTTTGCTACGATGCTGATTGTGAACTTTGCCTTCTCTGGTACCGAGCTGATTGGTGTGGCTGCCGGTGAAACTGAAGATCCTGCGAAAAATGTTCCTAAAGCAATTAATACTGCGATTTTCCGCTTATTAATTTTCTTTGTAGGTACCATTATCGTGGTAACAGCCTTACTTCCGCATCAGGAAGCAGGCTTAGCTGCTGAAGGCGTGAGTAGCAGTCCATTCGTAACAGTATTCCAACACATTGGTATCCCATATGCTGAAGACATCATCCGCTTTGTAATTATCACTGCATTGTTGTCTGCCGCCAACTCGGGCTTATTTGCTGCTTCTCGTATGATGTGGTCATTGTCATACAGCAAACAGTTGCCTGCCGTATTCTCAAGACTGAATGCTCGCGGTGTACCGTATATTGCAGTCATGGTGACTATGCTAGGTGCATTGCCAGGTTTATTGTCTGAACAGTTTGCGCCAGAGACGATCTTTACCAACTTGCTGGGCGTTGCAGCGTTTACCATGGTGGTGGTCTGGATGAGTATTTGCTTAAGCCAGTTCAACTTCCGTCGTCAATGGTATAAACAGGGTCATACGGCCAAAGAACTGGGCTTTGCTGCACCATTGTTCCCGATTGTACCAATCCTGGGCTTTGTGTTCTGTTTTATTACCTGTATCAGTATGGTCTTTGATCCATCAATGCGCATCAGCTTCGTAGGATGTCTGCTGTTTATTGCAGCGTGTTATGCAAGTTATTATGCCTTTTATCACAACAAGTCTTAATCATCATGCTTAAAAGAGCGGCTTCGGCCGCTCTTTTTTTTATCTATACTATAACTATAATGGGCAGCCTTAAGGGTGCGTCGATGAAAATTGTGTTTATTCACGGCATGAACAAGCAACAGTATACGGCGACTTCATTACGTCAACATTGGCTGCATCTCCTCAAAACAGGCCTCCGGAAAAACCCACAACAGCAAGCCCGGTTTACTTATTTAAAGCGGCATATCCGTATCCCTTTTTATGGTGATTTACTTTCTCGGCATCATTTTCATAATGTCTTGAATGCCAGCACCCTGATGCCGCAACAGTGGCCGCATTTCCCTTTTTTACATCCCGCACAGCTACAACCGGCACCGCCACTAGACCAGTGCACCTATCAAATTTGTGACGTCCCGCAGTTAAATCTTGATGATGCCCTGAATTTCAATCAGAAACTGAAGTTCATCACAGCATTAAGCAAAGATATTGCCTTGCGGGATTTTGCGGTACTCATCAATTATTTTCCCAGCTTACACGCCAGCTTTTTACATAAATTTTTGCTAGAAGCTTATCTTTATTTGGCCAACCCACATTTTATGCAGGAAGTTCACTGCCGCATTCATGATCAACTCTATAGCAGCAGGCCACAGATTCTGGTGGCACATTCGCTTGGCAGCGTGATTGCCTATAATTAGTTGATTCAGCATCCAGAGCTAAATATCAAGCGTTTTATTACTCTCGGATCACCGTTGGCATTTCGGGTCATTCAGGCTCATCTGCCGCAACCAATTGTACGACCTACTGCAATTTCAGGTGACTGGATAAATTTCTATTGTAGTGATGACTTTCTGACTGCTTTTCCACTATCAGAACCACCCTTCCAGCTTCAGCCAGCGATTATTAATCAGGAGATTCATACCTCCATCTATCATCCTCATGATATTGATGGTTATATTCAGCATCCAGACGTCATTAAAGCGCTACTGGAATTACTATAAGACTCACGCCAAACTCTAAATTCAACTTTTACCGTTCCATTCATATTCTTTTTCTATTCAGTGAAATCTTTCATCCGGACCTACCAATTTTCTGCTTTTTTATAAATATACAGATGTCTGTTAATGGTTGTTTTATCAAAGATAATTTACACATTAACGCCACAAAAAGTGCAGCTTGGCTTGCCGCAATTTTCTCTATACTGTGAATATATAGATCGACCTCCGTGAGGTATCGATGAAATTTATTTTTATTCATGGAATGAACCAGCAACATCATAGTGCTGCATCGATCCGCCAGCGCTGGCTGCATATACTTCAAAAAGGCATTCGCAAACACCGTCATGATGCCAGATTCAGTTATTTACGACGTCACATTCACATTCCATTTTATGGAGACTTACTTTCACGCTATAACGTTCGCAACATCCTGAAGGCTGGCACCTTGATGCTCCAGCAATGGCCCAGCTTTCGTTTCCGTCAACCTGTCCATCCTCAGCTTCCTGCACCCCTTCCACGTCCTGGCTGGCGCAAGCCCGTGATTTCCGATCTTCCCCAGCTTCATCTGAATGACCCGATGGATTTCAAACAGAAATTCAAATTTATTACCACGCTAAGCAAAAATGTTGCACTGCGAGACGTTGTATTATTGCTGAATTATTTTCCCAGTCTGCATCGTAGCCTGCTTCAGAAATTTCTAATTGAAACCTATCTGTATCTCGACAATCCTGATTTCATGAAGGAAGTTCATGAGCGGATTGCCCGGCAATTGAATGGTCGTAAACCTTGTATTGTGATTGCTCACTCCCTGGGCAGTGTGATTGCCTATAATTATCTCATTCAGCATCCTGAACTGAATGTACAGCGTTTTATTACTTTAGGATCGCCATTAGCCTTCCAGGTGATCCAGTCACATTTACCGCAACCCATTGTACGACCTGCTGCAATTACAGGCGACTGGATAAATTTCTATTCAACTGATGATTTTCTTACCGCCTTTCCTCTTACACAACCGCCATTTCAGTTTCAACCCGCAATTATTAACCACGGCATTCGTACGCATATTCACCGTCCGCATGATATTACCGGCTATTTACTCCATCCGCAGGTAGTAGAAGCAATTCTGGAATTGCTTAAAAATCCGGCTTAAACCATGTAATTTTCAAGTATTTCCACAAGATTGTTTTAAATTTACGCACTCAATCCAGAAAATCATTTTTTTTATGGAAATGCGTTTGACACCCCCCTGTTTTCACCCTATTATACGCCCACCTCTGAAACGTCCCTATCGTCTAGAGGCCTAGGACATCGCCCTTTCACGGCGGTAACCGGGGTTCGAATCCCCGTAGGGACGCCAATTTTCAGAAGTACATTTTATTAAGTCCCTATCGTCTAGAGGCCTAGGACATCGCCCTTTCACGGCGGTAACCGGGGTTCGAATCCCCGTAGGGACGCCATTACTTCAAGCTAAAAGTAGCGGTTTTAAAATTTATCTTCTGTACTGTCCCTATCGTCTAGAGGCCTAGGACATCGCCCTTTCACGGCGGTAACCGGGGTTCGAATCCCCGTAGGGACGCCATATTCGAGATGGCAACATCTCAACAAAAAGCCCGAGCATTGCGACTCGGGCTTTTTTTATCTTGCAAATTTTATTTCTCGAATCTTTAAACCCAGTTTTTATCATTTGTTCAAATTACTCCCTCACTCTTTCGGCTGCCATCCCATTCTTAATTTTACAATTTGTATTGTTTTAACATTTCTATTCATAGAAATATCCGTTCATTTTCATTTAAAGCAATACATCAATAAATTAGAACAAAAATTCAACACCCTGCTTTTAGAGGGCACGTTAAGGTAAATCAAGAGAAATCTGCAAGGATCAGATTATGTTCGTCAGCACAGAGCTAAGTTTACCTTTATCGCCAAATAAAAATCATAATTATCAAATTAAAAGCTTTAAGGATTGGGTCGACTTTTTTCAAGATACTGAAATTTCGACATATACCAAAACCGAAAAAGCCGAATCTTATTTGAGCGATCTGATTAAAAATTTAAATATTGATACTCTCGGATGGTTGGATCAGCCTGCACAGGTTGAACAGCATCTTTTAGAACAACATCATCAGGTTTGTGCGACTTTCCAGACCTATGTCAATCGCCGGAAACAGCAGCAGCCCCGGGAATATTTTCCGACGGTTTCTCAGGCTTTCGAATTCCTGGCGAAAGTTGCACCGGTTAAACTGGTCGATGGTGCTTGGTTGTATTCAACCGTGCCAAACTGTAATCAGCCCGAGTTGAAAGATTTGATTTACATCTATCTCGAAGAGCTTGGTTTAGGGCATCCGCGTGCCAACCATGTCACCATGTATCAGGACCTGTTGAGTCATTATGAGCTGAACAGTTATGCCGAGTATTTAGATGATAGTTACTACGAACAGGCTGCCGTACAGTTGGTACTGGCTTATGCCCCGGCCAAGTATCTACCTTTGGTCATTGGCTTTAATCTCGGTTATGAACAGTTACCGCTGCATCTGTTAATCACCAATTATGAACTGGCTGAACTGGGTATCGATCCGCATTATTTCAATGTGCACATTACTATTGATAATGCTCACAATGGCCATGCGCAGAAATCCCTGCAAGCATTTATCCAGCATTTTAATCATGCAGAAAACCCAGAAACTTATCTGGAACTGATTAAAAAAGGCTATGTCCTGAATGACCTTGGTAGAAGTTCTTCCCAAATCATCAAGGAACTGGATATTGGGCAGATGGCTTTAAAAGTTTTCCAGAATAAAGCGCTGATTGGTCAATATATTCATAATCAGAAATGCCAGTTTAGTGGCAAGACCATCAATGACTGGTTGTCCGATCCTGCCCAGATTGCCGAGTTTTTGCAGGTCATGATTGAAAAAGGCTGGATAGTGAAAGATGCGCCAATAGAACAAAGCCGCTTCTGGAAAATGATCGATCAACCGGAGGGTAAAATGTTTGGGGTCTTTAATGCGACTGAAAAACAGATTATTAAAGACTGGATTCAGGGGGCAGGCTTGGCAACTCGCCTGTCCTCACGTAGTGCAACCCCATCACAGGCAAAAATTGAACCTGCAATGAGCCGTATGGACCAGCAGCGCTTGAATCAGTTAAAAAGTCGCTTCATGCGCTGTGAAGGTGCGGAACAGAAAATTGATTTACTGATTCCTTATACTGCACCGCATATGCATCATACTGAAATTGGTTTATGGGCGACTCGTCAGTTAAGCCAGTTATTATTTCCTTTTCAGACCCAGGCGATGCATTATTCCTAAAGCACCCCTAAGTGCCAGAAATTAAAAAACCGGACATTTGCAGTGTCCGGTTTTTTAATAAAGATTAAGCCGATTTTCGCGAGTTTAATTGTCCCTTGATCACCGCTTTGACATTGCCTTTCAGATACTGCAAAAAGACCTTTAGTGGTGACAGCTTTGGATTAGGCTGCTTGCCTTTGGCAATTTCTTTAAACTGCGCGGCATACCAGATGATTTCCATAATCGCCATTTTGTCGACCATTGGAATACCGGTTTTAATTTTCTCAACCGCATAACGTACATCATGCCCTGCAACCAGACGATTGCCCAAGTCAGGTTCTACCGCAAAGGGACGTGCAATCCCGACAAAATCACAAGCACCACTGTCAAGCGCGGCATTCATGCCTTCAACAGTTCGGAATCCACCAGTGACCATGATATGGCACTTCACTTCCTGACGGATTTTTTCGGCAAAATCGAGGAAATAGGCTTCACGAGCAATGGTCGAGGCCTTGCGCTTGTCTGCTTTCACGCCGGCCATCGCAGGTGCTTCATAGCTACCACCTGACACTTCAATGATATCAATGCCTGCAGCGTCCATCGCCTTAAAGACATAAATGACATCTTCTTCGCTAATACCGCCACGCTGGAAATCAGCTGAATTCAGCTTGACCGAAATAATAAAATTTTCCGAAGTCGCAGCACGAACAGCCTGATAGGTTTGCAGCAAGAAACGGGTACGATTCTCAATACTACCACCCCATTGATCCTGACGCTTATTGGTCAGCGGTGACAGAAACTGGCTAATCAGATAACCATGTGCCCCATGCAACTGCACCCCCTCAAATCCTGCTTTTTCACAGATAGCAGCCGAAGTGGCAAAGCGCTGGATAATATCCAGGATTTCATCTTCACGCAGTTCCCGTGGGGTTCCAAAGCTCATTGCCAAAGCCGGACTAAAGGGTACTGCGGACGGTGCAACCGTTTCTTTATTTAGACCTTTAGGACACTGGCGACCCGGATGCGACAACTGGACCAGTTGTACCATGCCATGCTGTTTGCCTACGTCGGCCCAGACTTTGAGCTGCGCCAGATTGCGTTCTGTTTCTACCACTACGACGCCCGGTTCATTCTTGGCACGATAATCCACCATGACATTACCCGTAATAGCACAACCCAAGCCACCTTCGGCCCATGCTTCATACAACTTGAAATGCGCCGGATTGGGTTGGCCGGCATCATTGGCCAGTGCTTCACTCATGGCACCTTTGATGATGCGGTTTTTAAAAGTGGTATTGCGAATTTGAATGGAATCGGCCAATTGAGTCATGATCTGTCCTGATACGTTACTTTTATTTTGTACTCGTTTATAACGTAAGCCAGAACAATTGACAATCAGTCTTGTCAAATTTACACAATTTTTATCTGCTTATTTTTTTTCATGGTTAAAGATTTTTGTGATTTAGTTTCTTGGATCAAAAGCATCCCGTACCGCTTCTCCCATATAGATCAGCAAACTCAGTACAATCGCCAAACTAAAGAATCCCGACAATGCCAGCCACGGCGCATTTAAGTTGTTTTTGGCCTGAAGCAAGAGTTCCCCTAGGGATGCCGAATCGGGTGGCAAACCATACCCTAAAAAATCCAGC
The DNA here is from genome assembly GCF_048957595.1 of Acinetobacter sp. AS5. Classification (NCBI taxonomy): domain Bacteria; kingdom Pseudomonadati; phylum Pseudomonadota; class Gammaproteobacteria; order Moraxellales; family Moraxellaceae; genus Acinetobacter; species Acinetobacter sp. AS5. The sequence goes on from NZ_JARDAL010000001.1 coordinate 90,383, forward strand.
GCTGTCAGTGCAGTAATATTGGCGGTTAGCATAAAAGGTAACTGTGACAGGCTAGAACCTATCACATTGGGGAGAATATGTTTGAACATGATCCGTCCATCCCCGGCCCCAATACTTCTTGCTGCCCAGACATATTCCAGATTTCTGGCGCGCAAAAACTCAGCGCGTACCATACTCACCAATGTGGTCCAGCCAAATAACAGCATGATCAGAAATAGCCAGTAAATACTCGGGGTAAAAAGACTGACCAGTACCATCACCATAAACAGCATCGGCAAACCGCTCCAGACTTCGAGTATGCGTTGCCCGATCAGGTCAATCCATCCACCATAATAACCCTGAATTGCCCCTGCTAAAATTCCCAACGCCGCAGACAATAGCGTCAAAGCAAAACCAAACAGTAATGAAATCCTTAAACCATATAGAATCCGTGCCAGAACGTCACGGCCCTGGTCATCTGTTCCCAGCCAGTTTTGCGCACTCGGGGGCGAAGGCACCGGTTCAGCCAGTTCAAAATTTGGCGTTTGATAGGAAAACGGAATGATGGGCCAGATCGCCCAGCCTTTTTCTGCAATCAGTTGCTGTACAGCCGGATCTTTATATTCTGCTTCTGTCTCAAATACTCCGCCAAATGTGGTTTCTGGATAGGATTTCAGGATGGGCAGATAAAAAGCATGATCATATTTCACCAGTAAGGGCTTATCGTTAGCAATCAGTTCTGCACCCAAGGAAATGATGAAAATAGCACTGAAAATAATAAAGCAGCTAAAGCCCAGCTTATGCTGCTTAAAACGTTGCCAGCGTGCTTGCATCAAGGAAGACATTATTGTGATCCTCGACGTGAACTGAAATGAATCCGTGGATCTATCAGCTGATACAGCAAATCGCTGAGTAAACGCAGCAGCAGGCCGAGCAAGGTAAAAATAAACAAAGTACCGAAAATCACCGGATAGTCGCGCTGGATAATCGCCTCAAAACCTAAAACACCTAACCCATCCAGATTAAAGATAATCTCGATAAACAGGTTTCCCACAAAAAACACCCCGATCAGGACTTCGGGCAAACCTGCGATAAGCACTAAAATGGCATTCCGGAATACATGCCGATACAGCACTGCATGTTCAGTTAAACCTTTGGCCCGCGCAGCCAGGACATATTGCTTGCTCAGTTCTTCCACAAAAGAAAATTTCACCAGATAGGTCAAACTGGCAAATCCGCCAAGCACCATGGCCAACAGCGGCAAGGCCATATGCCAGAAATAATCCTGAATTTTCGCAAAGAATGAGAGTTCAGCAAAATTTTCAGAGCGAATGCCCTGCAAGGGAAACCAGTGCAGATAAGACCCGCCAGCAAAAAAGACGATCAGTAAAATGGCAAAAATAAAGGCTGGAATGGCATAGCCTACGGCCAACACTAGAGAGGTGGTCTGATCAAACAGACTGCCATGTTTTCGGGCTTTTCTGATCCCTAAAGGAATGGAGACCAGATAAATCAGCAAGGTACTCCACAGGCCTAAAGAAAGGGATACTGGCAATTTCTCCCAGATGAGCTCGGTCACAGGCTTGTCTTTGAAAAAACTCTGCCCCAGATCAAACTGCGCATAACGCGTTACCATTTCCCAAAAGCGGATATGCAGCGGCTGGTCAAAGCCGTACTGGATATTAATCTGCTCAAGCATCTCCGGTGTGAGGCCTTGCTTTCCCTGATACTGCAATCCGGTATGCGCCAAACCATTGACCTGTTGCGCCTGATAAATCGCCTGCTCCACCGGACCACCGGGTGCCAGCTGGATCACCATGAAATTGATCAGCAAAATGATCAGCAAGGTTGGAATCATCAGCAACAGACGTTTGAGAATATAAGTGCTCATGGCACTCCCTGATAGGCTTGGAGCTTAATGCTGTTTGAAATAATCAGCCACATGTCTGGCCTTTGCCGTATCGACCCACCAGTAGTCAATCCCGGCGGAGAGTTTAGGTTTTCGTTGCGGCTGCTGATACATATTCCAGTAAGCATACCAGTATTCGCCCGTACCATAAGTCAGAATATGATAATAGCCTGCACGCAGTAAACGGTCTAATGCTCGGGTACTATTCACCAGCTGTTCACGGTTTTGAGCCTGTGTCACCTGCTGAATGACGGCATCAATGGCCGGATTTCGAATGCCGGCATAATTATAATTACCTGGCTGCGTGGCGGCCTGACTGCCCCAGAACTGTTTCTGCTCCTGCCCCGGTGTCAGGGATTGCGGCATGGTATCGACAATCATATCAAACTGATAATTCCGCAGCCGTTCATAATATTGCGCGGTTTCTACCATACGAATGCTGGCCTGAATGCCCAAGCGTTTTAAATGACGCAGATATGGCATCAGATCACGCTGCTGTTCCGCCTGATGTAACAGGAACTCAATCTGTACCGGTTGACCCGCAGCATTGACCAACTTCCCCTGTTGATAACGATAGCCTGCCTTTAATAGCAATTGACGGGCCTTTAACAGATTGTTCCGGTTAAAACCGGAGGCATCTGACTGAGGATATTTCCAGTCCTCAAGTACCGCCTGACGTTGAACCGGATCAAGCTGCTTTAAATGGGGTTTCAAAATGTGCAGTTCTTGAACACTTGGCCGTCTATGAGATGCAAGCTCGCTATTGGAAAAAAAGCTGTTCAGGCGCTGATATTCACCATAGAACATGGCTTTATTCAGCCATTCAAAGTCATAGGCAAAACTCAAGGCTTGGCGGAAACGGATATCGGCAAAAGGCTGACGGCGGGTATTGAATATCAGACTATGGGTCGGAATCGGGTTGTGATGCTGAAAGCGGTAACGCTGCACCTGTCCTTGCCGAACGGCGGGAAACTGGTAGTCTTTCACCCAGCGGTTGACCTGTTTTTCCTCATGCAAGGTAAATTGGCCCGACTTGAAAGCTTCGAACTTGATTTCAGGACTACGATAATAACGATACTTGATCCGGTCAAAATTATAACGCCCGCGGTTGACCATCAAGTCTTTTCCCCAGTATCCGGGATTACGTTTGTAGCTAATACTACGTCCAGCATCTATGTGTTCAATGACATAAGGCCCTGAACCCAGCATCGGTTTCAGCGTCAATTCTTTAAAATTACGCTTTTGCCATTCCTGTTTAGAATAAATGGGCATCTGCGCGACAATCATCGCCATTTCCGGATTATGTCCGGATTTAAAATGCATTTTGACCTGTAAAGGTGACAGGACTTCCAGCCGGTTTAAATCAGCCAAATACATCTGCAGGCCAAAATTGGACTGGGTCTGAAACAGTTCAAAACTGTATTTGACATCTTGTGCAGTTACCGGCTGGCCATTACTAAACCGTGCTTTCGGATTTAAATGAAAAATAATAAAGGCGGTTTTCTTGGGGTCAAAACTGACTTTTTCCGCCAGCAAGGGATAGTACACACCGGGCTCATCCAGTGACTTGGACAGCAAACTGTCAAAAATATAGTTGCCCCCTTCAGTGACATTGCCCTTGCCATTCATGCTGTTTAAATTATCGAAACTGCCATCAGCTGCTAGAATCAGCGTACCGCCTTTCGTTGCTTGCGGATTGGCATAAGGCAGGGATTTGGTCTGGGCATATTTCGGCTGGTTATATAGCGCGATATATGGGGTGGTGATCAGGGCTGCCCAACTGCTACTCACGAGCAGCGGGGCTAGCCAGATAAACCTGAAAGTTTTAAATAAATGAGCGAATCTCATGATCCATTCATTAATTCGGTACTTTAATCACATCGCCAATACGCAATTGTGTATTTGGTTTGAGATCATTCATTTCCGCCAGTTCATTGCTGTTCAGACCATAACGTGAAGCCAGACCGATTAAGGTATCACCGCGTTTGACTTTATAATCCGTCACCAGTTTTGGAATCTGGATCGTTTGACTGACACGCAATCCTGCGCGTGGACTCAGATTATTTAACTGAGCCAGGTCGGTCACGCTTATGCCTAAACGGCTGGCAATTACATTCAAGGATTCACCGGATTTTACCGTATAGGATTCAGTTGCCTTAGAAGCTACAGGCTTAGCTGCCACTTTCACGCCTTCAACTTTTTTATCTGCCGGAAAGTCACCCTCAATTTTTAAACGCTGGCCAATACGCACTGAGCTATTGGTATTCAGACCGTTTAAATCTGCCAGATATTTCAGTTGTAAATGATACTGACGCGCAATAGAGCTTAAGGTTTCACCTGATTTCACCACATGCGAATCCGATTTTGTATTCTTGGCCGCAGTTTCCGCGACCACTTCACGTACCGGTTCTGCGACTTCACCACTCAGTTTCAGACGCTGTCCTACACGCAAGCCGGCATTACGTGACATGCCATTCAGGCTCGCCACCTGGTCCATTGACAGATTGTATCTTGCGGCAATGCCGGTCAACGTATCACCCGATTGAACCGTATAGGTTTCAGGGATCTGACTACCGGCTGGAATCTTGATGGTCTGACCTATACGTAAACCACTATTGGCAGACAACCCATTCAGTGCAGCTAGTTCAGAGACACTCAGCTTGCTTTGACTGGCAATGCTATACAGGGTTTCACCGCGTTTGACCTGATAGTTTTCAGTCGCAGTCTGATCGACTTTGACATTTTCAAACTTCTGCTCAGTTTTCTGGCTAGATGCCGTTAGCCCTTCAACTTCCTGAAGTGGTACATTGATTTTCTGTCCCACCATCAGACTGCTACCGGCAGTCAGACCTGAAGTCAAGGATGCCAGTTCAGCATTTGAAAGCCCGTAACGATCGGCAATCAGTTTCAGATACTCACCGCGTTTCACTGTATAGGATTTAGTCTGAACCTTGGCAGTTTCAGCTTTTTTAATCTCTTCAGCTTTGGATTTAGAGGCAACCGTTTCTTTCAGTGACAGCTTTTGCCCAACAAACAGACCGCTATTGGTACTCAGTCCATTAAAATCAGCCAGTTGTTTCACGCTAAAACCAAACTGATTCGCTACACTGGTCAGAGAGTCATTGGCCTGAACGACATAAGTTTCCGGCTTTTCTTTGGCTTTGCTGGCTTCCTGTACAGGTTTGGCATCATATAGATAAATGGTGGTACCCACATACAGCGGAGAATTTGGATCAATCTGGTTCCATTTCGCCACATCACGCCAGTTCACGCCATTTTTGGCCGCAATCATTGCCAGATTATCACCTGGTAATACCTTATAGGTACTGCGTTTGCCTTTTGGAGCCACTACCACCACTTCAGAATCCGTCTTGACGTAATTTTTGCCCTGATTTAGCTTGGCTTCAACCGAGTTCGCAGTGGTATTGTCAGCAACTTCTTTTGGATAAGAGAAGCCTTTGGTCAGCTCCTTACCTTGCTGCTCAGCCACCGACAGGCTGGTTTGAATGGCAGTCAGCTTGATTTTGCCATCATAAGGATCAACAATTTCTGTACCTGCCGGCGCCAACGCTTTCAGCTCCTCAACCACTTGGGCCTGTTCTGCCGGTGTTGCAACAGGCTGCAGAATTTCATCCACAGTTTTCTGAATATCCTGTGCGATGACCGCCTGCTGAACTTGCTGACGCTCAGCTGCCGAAATCGGTGGTTCGACCTGAATCTGTTTCGCTGGCGCCGCAGGTGTCACAGCTACCGGAATACGCGGCGCACTTGGAATTGGCAAATCACTTTGTGCCGCAAAACTGGCCAAGGCAGATGAGCCTTTAGGTGTCGAAATCTTTTTCGTAGTCTTCGTTACAGTATTGGCCGTTGTCGCGGTACTTACCGCTGCTGTGACGACAGGTGGCGTACTTGCAGCTTTCGCCGGAGTCGTCGTTTTGGCAACAGTCGTTGCAGGCTGATTACTAACAACCGCTGGCGGAGTCTGTTTAGAAGGTGTAATCGTTTTGGTATTTAATTCTGGCGGTGCAGCTCTGGTGGGCACCACTGTCGTCGTATTTCGCGGCAAGCTGTTCGTGTTACTCGCCCATAAACCACCTGAACCGGATAATTTTTTCAGCTTCTCATCCACTGAAGGACTTAAGTCAGCTGGAATCAGAATACGGCGCGGACTTGCAGGATCAATATGATCACCACGATGACCCGGGTTTAATTGATACAGTTCTGCACGGCTTAGACCAGTGATGGCTGCAATTTCATTTAAACTGGCAACGCCCACTGGCACTTCACGGAAATGCGGACGGTTGGCAATCGGTGGCAAGCTCACCCCATAGCTGCCGGGATTTTTAATAATTTGTGCAACCGCCAAGAAACGTGGCACGTAACTCATGGTTTCTTGTGGCAGTTTCAAGGACCAATAATCGGTGGGCAGACCTGCGGCTTTGTTACGGTTAATTGCCTGCTGGATACGGCCTGGGCCGGCATTATAAGAAGCGAGCGCCAATTCCCAGGAACCAAACTGGTTATACAGACTGCCTAAAAATTCATAGGCTGCACGGGTCGATTCCACTACATCACGGCGACCATCGTATAATGAGGTCTGCTTTAAACCATAAATACGGCCGGTACTTGGAATAAATTGCCATAAACCTGCCGCCGCCGCACTACTGGTCGCAGCCGGATCATAAGAACTTTCGATAATCGGTAACAGCGCCAACTCGGTCGGCATACCACGGCGTTCTGCTTCTTTTACCGTGTAATATAAATAACGTGATGCACGCGCACTTAAGCGATCCAGATAAGGCTGACGTGAAATAAACCAGCCACGCTGAGCATCAATCCGCGGATTCCAGACACTTAAGTCCATCTTGAAACCCACGGTCATGCGTTTCCAGACATCACCATGTTTCAGAATCTGTAAACGGTCACCTTCGACTGCACGCATATCCGTTGCAGAAAGTAAATCTTCGAGTCCATCCAGACTGCTGGCATCCAGATATTGTGATCCAACCTGCTTGCTTGATGCTGTTTGGGTCGCACTTTGTGTAGATGAACAGCCCGTCAGTCCTAGAGAAGCAAGCGCAGTTCCCAGTACAGAATATTTTAAAAATGTAGGTAATGTCGGCTGCCACAAAATTGCGGTTGGTTTATACATAAAGAAATCCAAACAACTCGTATATAAATTTATTTTTTAGATATGCCATTGTAGTGAAGCATGTCGAAGACTCAAGCCAATAATTTACCGCGATTTCACGTTAAATGTTACAAGAAATTAAAAAATCCCGGACATATAGATTGATCGACTGCATTTGCGCTATACAATAAGCCTTCCAGCTTGTTCTATTTTGATCGGATTTAATCTATGTCACACACTATCACACTTTATGTTGATGGCGCCTGCCGCGGCAACCCGGGTTTAGGGGGTTGGGGTGCGTACATTGTTAATGGCCAACAAGAACACAAAATTTATGGCGGTGAAGATCATACCACCAATAACCGTATGGAACTGACGGCTGCGATTGAAGGGATTCTGTTCTGTGACAAGCAAGATAAACTGGTGATCTATACCGATTCTAAGTACGTCAAACAAGGCATTACCGAATGGATTCACGGCTGGAAAAAGAAAAACTGGAAAGACGTCAAAAATCCGGATCTGTGGCAAAAACTCGATGAAGTCTGTCAAGGACGCGATATTGAATGGCACTGGGTCAAAGGTCATGCTGGACATCCGGGCAATGAAATGGCCGATCAGCTGGCCAATCTGGGTGCTGATGAAACCCTGAAAAAATCCAAGCAAAGCCTTTCAATATCTGAAGATAAAAAAAAATCTGAACCCGACTGGTTGCTAGATGATCCTTTCGGTCTGGATCTGGCTGAGAGTGAAGAAGAGCTGGAAGACCTGCCGGAAGAAATCATCGAAGTGACTGTTGAAGAAATTGTACAGACTGAAGTTTTAGCAACGGACAGCAATGAAGATGCTTCATCTTCAGACGCATCTGCCTCGACTGAGATACATCCGCAAATTGTCATTACACCGGCCAAGTTACAGCTGCATGGCCCACGACAACTGATTCTGGATACTGAAACCACCGGTTTTTATTATCAGGATGGTGACCGGATTATTGAAGTCGGCGCGCTGGAAATGATTAACCGCAAACTGACCGGCAGCTCGATTCATATCTATATCAATCCGAAAACACCGGTCGGTGATTCTGTCAATGTCCACGGGATCACCGACGAATTCCTGCAAGACAAACCGCTGTTTGAAGAAATTTCTCAAGTGCTGTTTGACTATTTACACGGCGCGGAAATTATTGCGCATAACGCGACCTTCGATATGAACTTTCTGGATATGGAATTCAAACGCGCAGGTTTTAAAACGCTCTCCGAAGTCTGTGACGTCACCGATACCCTGGCACTGGCCAAGTCCAAGCATCCCGGTCAGAAAAACTCGCTAGATGCCTTAGTGCGCCGTTACGAGATTCCACAACGCGACCGTACTTTCCACGGTGCCTTGCTTGATGCGGAAATCCTGTCGGATGTTTATCTGGCGATGACCGGTGGACAGGTGTCTTTTGATATCGATGCCCTGTCTCAGTCTGAAGACCAGAACAGCCGCTCAGGGATGGCCAGAGTTGAAATTGAATTACCGGTAATTCTTCCGTCAGAACAGGAACTGCAAGAACATGAGAATTGGGTCAAACAATTCGAAGAAAAACATGGAACTGCTTGCCTTTTCGCGAAATAAAATCTACATTTCCGGGGATACTTTAGGTTTAAAACTATCGTTCTTCAGTTATAGTAAATACAAAGAGGCCCCGTAGTTTAAAGCGGGGCTCATATATAGATAATACTCCAGGAAAGGTGCAGATCATGTCTTACCAAACCTCTATACATTTTGATCCAACAGCTTTACTGATAATAAAAAATGAGGTTGATAACTCGATCAAGTTAGTCGAATCAGCAGTAAGCACCTTGGTAGAAGACCAGACTTTACCTTTTGGTATTGATGATGCATTAAATCAGTTCGAACAATGCGCCCAGGTTCTGGCACTCATCGACATGTCCAGTCTAGCAAAAGTCGCTCAATATTCAGCAGAACTGATGCGCAAGATTATGGGGAATCCGGCGCAGGTCAATACTCAAGAAGTGATCGCCTTGAGTGAAGGCACCACTATGCTGAAACGCTATATCGAATTTATCTGTCTGCGTGAAGTGAAAATTCCACAGTTTTTGCTGGATACCCTGAACCGTCTGGAACTGGCTTTGGGTAAGCCACTGACGACTGAAGGCCAGCATGTAGAAGGTTTATTGGATTGCGTCACCCCTGATTTTTCGTTGCCACAGGCACCAAGTCTGGAAAAATCCCAATATGTACATCGCCTGTATAAGCTGTCACTCAACAAGCTGATCAATCAGGAAGAAAGTGAACTGGATTTGCAAGCCATCAAACTGGTAGGTGCTTATCTGGCAGGACTTGCAGAACAACATGACAGCAAGCAGTACTGGAATCTGGTCTATGTGGCATTTAACAATATTGAGCACCTGCTGATTAATGAGCCACGTCTACGCACACTGGTGAGCATTGAGCGTAACATGGCACAGTATTTTAGCTCGGCTGACAGCTTCAAGGCTTCGTTGTCAGATTTAGCTAATGTGCTCAGCCTGTGTATCAGTCAGGAAGATGAAACCGCGCAATCTATCCGTAGCCAGCTCAATGTGGGCGATGACCTGCTGACCGATATGCAATTACAGGTCTTTAGTCGCCATCTGTATGGGCCTGACTTTGAAACCATGCATACCATTAGCGAGTTGGTGACCACGGAAATGGCGCAAATTCGTAATGACATCGAGTTCAACTATCAGAATATGACGCCTGAAAAGACTCAGGAATTGCAGGCTCAACTGAATAGTTTGGCCAATATCTTCAAGGTGTTGAACCTGAATGAAGCCTATCATGACCTGACCCGTCAGGCTGCTTCACTGAGCCAGCCCGAGATTATGCAGGATGCCAGCTTTGCCCAGCAGTTGATGAATGTCATTCTGTCTGCCATGAACTCGATTGGCGTACTGGAACGTCATCACACTTCGAGCCGCTTGCAGCTGCGCGTCAACAACATGAATATTTCTCTGGACCGTCTGGATGAAGCACACGCTGCTTTACTCACAGAAACCAAGGCCCTGATCGAGCTTTCTAGCCAGATTCTCAGCAATTACCTGCAAGATCATGACTTGACTGCCCTCGAACCTGTTCCTGTACAGTTTTGCGAGATTGGCGGCGCGATGCTGTTCCTGAATGCAGAACATGTTCGTACTGCGTTCACCACCACTGCAGAATTCATCAAGAACCGTATTGATCTGTCGATTGCATTAAGTCCGGAAGAAATTCATCGTGCTTTAGACACCCTGGCCAGTGCCGACATGATGATTGATAACTTAAAGAACAAACAGCCTGTATTACAGGCGATGTTTCAGGTAGCATTGGACAGTAGTGAGAAACTCAAAATAGTTGCCTAATGTCCAAATTATCACTTGCTTATATTTTTCAACAACAGCAACTGCTGGTCGATCAACACTTTCAACTTCCACGGGTTGAAGCCTTAGCAAGTGATTTGCTACTCCACACGGGTGATCAGGTGATTGCCCGTGATCTTCTTCCCGATGAGCCGATTCCTGCAGGCTTGCAACTAGTTCCCATCCGTCAGCTGTTACAGTTCTGGAATACCCAGCAATTCGAACAGGCCAGCCGCGCAGTACAACTTTTAGAATGGCGTCGTAACCATAAGTTCTGTAGTCATTGCGGTACAGCGACTGAAGCGCATGCTGTTGAATATGCCATGGTCTGCCCATCCTGCAACTACCGGCAATATCCACGGGTACAGCCTTGCGTTATTACCGTCATTACCCGAGGCAAAGACGAGATTCTGCTGGCCAAAAATGCACGTAATACTAAAAGCCAGATGTATGGACTGATTGCCGGTTTCGTTGAAGTGGGTGAAACGCTGGAAGATGCAGTACGTCGTGAAACGCTAGAAGAAGTTGGCTTACAACTCAAGAATATTCAGTATCTGGCCAGCCAGCCCTGGCCTTTCCCAAGCAATCTGATGATTGCCTTCAAGGCAGAATATGCTGGCGGTGAGCTACAGCTGCAGGAAGAAGAAATTAGCGATGCGCAATTCTTTAAATTCGATCAGCTGCCTGAAATTCCGTTTAAAGGCAGTATTGCCCATGCCATGATCAAGCATGTCACTCAAGGTACGGCCGTCGCGGATGATACTAAAGCCTGGCTCTAAGTCTTGATTGATTACGTGCTCCACTCGCACATAAAAAGAATTCAGCAAATGAGCTTTGCTGGATTTTTTTATTGCACTTCATTTTATTTAGATCGTCCTATTAGCCTTTAAATGCATCTTCCAATGCCCAAAGTACTTGTTCCTTGGTCTGGAAATAGCGGCTAAACAGACTGGAGAGCGAACCGACGATGGTAATATGGCCGAGTTTCGGGATACGAATCAAATGACTGTGATTGCCCTTCTCTTTCAGTACGCGATCCAGATCCTGACTATTGAAATGCCCCACAATCTTGTCTTTTTCAGCAATAAACAGATAATGCCGGGTTGAGCTATTTCTCACAAAATAATAAGGCATTACCTGCTGATAAGGCACGGCCTGATCAAATGCATCGGCACAGATCGGGTCATCTTTATAATCAAAATGATAAGGCCCCGCCAAACCAATAATCGCACGAATCTGATTGTGATCAATATTGACAGATTGCGGATGGTACAAAGCAGACATGACATTGAATGCCCCGGCAGAATGTCCCATCAAGACCAGATTTTCAGCACAGATTTGTAGCTGCGCAGCCGACTGCTGCAAATGTTCCAGCAACAGATGCAGATCATGAATATAGGCCGGAAAAATATGCTGTGGCGCGAGATGATAGTTCATCACCACCACATCATAACCTTCTCTGGCAAAGGCCTCACCAATAAAGCGGTAATCCTTTTTATCGCCATGCAACCACGCCCCGCCATGCACAAAAACAATCAGCGGACGATGTGGCAAAGGCTGCTGGCTGCGGAACAAGTCAAAGCGTTGCCGAGATTTCAGGCCATAAGCCAATTGGGTTTCAACTGTATAACCCTGTCTTGGGGTTAAACGATTGAGCGCATAACTGCCAAAATCATATAACCTGAAATCTTGATACTGTTGTTGCAGCTGAAGAATACGTTGTGACAGTTGGGTTTTAAACTGGCCGACCTTATGGTTCATTGGTCGGTTCAACCGTATCAGGATCAATAGCTACCGGTGTCTGTTCAATAGCTGGCTGTGCATAAGCTGGTGCAGCAAAATTCTGATTGTTTAGATTTGCAGACTGTTCAATATTATCGATCAAGGTCACGATTTTGGTCACATTGCCGACCTGTTGTAAGACCTGATTCAGGTCTGCAATCTCGGCACTGTTTAAACGCCCCATCACATACAGTACGCCATCTTCCGTATGCACATGGACTTTACTGTCCGAAACGACTGTGGCTTTCATGATCAGGCCACGGGTATTGGCAGTCACCGCAGTATCCTGCATGATCGTGCTATAACTGATCTGATTACCCACAGTGATAAAATTATGCACGGCCTTGACATCACTCATTGATTTGACATTGTCTTCTGCCAATTGTTTTAAGTGTGCATCCGGCACCTGACCGGTCAGCAAGACATTGCCATGAAAACTTTCAATATTAACCCGGGCCTGCTTAAAGCGCGAATCCAATTTATAAAGATTAATTTTTGCAGTACGGACAATCGAGGAATCAATAAATACCTGCCCCAAGGTACGCGCCCCACTTTCCGTTCCTACAGGAGCCGTACCGGTGCCGCTGGAAATAAAACTGGCACAACCAGATAAACTTGCGACACACAGCATTGTTATTGCAATACGCTTAACCACTCAGCAAGACTCCTTCATTTTATTACGTCTTTTTCAATCTAATCATCTGTTTCATGCTCAGATCATGTCAATTCTGCTTGAACTTTACAATGATCTAGACGCAAATATAATCATCTTTAGACCTTATTCTGTTCAAAGGTTAATAAACTCTTGATCAAAAGTAAAAGCATTTTCAATCCACTCCAGATCATAAGGGTATTGCGAAAAGTCATGCTGTATGGTTTTTGCAAATTGCTGTTTAAAATCAAAACAAATCACGTCAAAACGATAGTAATAGTGTGCAAATTGTGGATTTTTTTGAATAAAACACATCGCGGTCTTGAGCATCTTGGCCTGTTTCGCTCTGGAAACTGATTCAATCGCTTGGGCATATCGTGTTAATGCACGGGCTTTGACCTCAACAAAGACCAACTCCAGCTCTCGCACCAGAATCAGATCCAGCTCGCCATAACGACTGTGATAATTGCTTGCCAGCAGCTGAAAGCCCTGTTGCTGCATCACCTGAGCCGCTCGCTGCTCCGCCCATGCACCTAATTGTTGTGGTATCATTCATCCGTTCTCACAGTAGCTTGACACCTGTGCCGCTATATTGAAAACATTGTGGACTGCGCTGAATGCCGTACTCAGTGATCTGTATCCAGCCAGTTCTGCCCTGAAATTCAATATTCTGTGAACGCGGTTGTGACAGGTACTTCTGGGTGATCTGCCAGGCATCGCCACCGAAGGCAATCAGGCGCTGATAGGACATATCCACCGGCTCTTTGGCATAGGCCTGTAGAACATCCGGCCAGTCAGCCAGATAAAGTACCGGAACATCACAGAACTTGATCCCTTGTGGCAGCTTGTGCTGCTCGCTGATCGCATTGGCTACGGTATACATCCGTTTACGGCTTAATTCCGGTATAGTAGCCAGCCCTTCAGCATTGCCGAGGAATAACAGCCCCTGCTTCGGCATTAAAAAAATGGGTGCCTTGTTCACGATCTTAAATTTCAGATCACTCTGACTGAACAATGACATCAGCAACAGTTCATGCTCAGCTTCACTGCCCGGCTGGCGTAAAATCAGCAGCTGTTGAATTCCATCTTTGTGCAATAAGGTTTTTAAGGCAGCAGCATCTTCTTTTTTGGACAGGCTGAATTGCCAGACTTGGGGTAATGACCCTGCTACATCATTCAGGCTGAGGGTACGTACTTTAGGTTTGCTCTTGAGTAGTTGTTCCACATCGCTACGTGCCAATGGACCCACCACCATTTTGGTCTTTTTATTGACATGCTGTTTCAGTAGCTGGGAGATATTTTTCTGATTGGAATTGACCCATTTTAATGGAACTTTCTGCCCGGAAGTAGCATAGGCGCTGAGAAAACCCTGTTTGATACTCGATGCAGCTCGCGCCAAAGGCCCGGATTCGGGTAGAATGATCAGCACTTCTGCTTGTACGCTGCCGATGTAGCTGACTAAACACAAGCCCAATATTTTATTTTTAATCTTCCATTTTTTATTATTCAATTTATTCCACATGGAGAAACCTATGAGTGCTCAGTTATTTGTTGTTGCGACTCCAATCGGGCACTTAGATGATATTAGTTATCGTGCAATTCAGGTGTTGAGGTCGGTGAGTCTTATTGCTGCTGAGGATACACGAACTTCAGCACAGTTGCTTAAACACTTTAATATTCAAACACCTCTGACCGCTTGCCATGAACATAATGAAAGCAACAAGCTTGATCAGCTGATCCAGCGCCTGCTCAATGGCGAAGATATGGCCCTGATCAGTGATGCTGGTACTCCCCTGATCAGCGATCCTGGTTTTAAATTTGTCCGTGCTGCACAAGCGAATAATATTCGCGTAATTCCTGTACCGGGTGCTTGTGCTGCGATTGCCGCCTTAAGTGCAGTTGGGTTGCCAAGTGACCGTTTCAGTTTTGAGGGTTTTCTGCCATCCAGACAAAGTCAGCGCCTGCAGAATCTGGAAAAACTGAAAGATGAAACCCAGACCCTGATTTTCTATGAAGCACCGCACCGGATTCTAGATTGCGTTAAAGATATGGCCAGCGTATTCGGTGCAGATCGCCCGGTCGGTTTTGCGCGTGAAATTACCAAGACTTTTGAAACTATCAAGAAAATGACCTTGGGTGAGCTGGTCGAATTCATTGTCAATGATCACAATCAGGAAAAAGGCGAAATTGTTTTGGTGATTGGCGGTGCCACCGAAGAAAAAGATCTGGATCAGGAAAAGCTGGATAAATTATTGAATCGCCTATTACAGGACCTTTCGGTCAAAGCTGCTTCACAACTGGCTGCAGATTTAACAGGTATCAAAAAGAAAATCGCTTATCAACGTGCTTTAGAACTGACTTCAGCAAACGACTAATTGCTCTAGATATTTCTATCTCATTTTGGTTTACAAAAAAAACACCACAATTGATGTGGTGTTTTTTATAAGAGGCAAGTTAATCAATAACTTATTCTTTGGCTACTGATTCATCTGCCGGGACTTCAACAATACGACCACCATTGGCAAGGAAAGCCGCAATTTCGTCTTCAAGTGCCTGACGTTTCTTTAACTTTGCAGTGACGGTTAAGGTTTCAGCTTCTGCAAGATCGGTATCATTCACGACCTCTGTGCTATCTGCTGCGCCTTTTTCAGCTGCTTTTGCTTCATCATCGTCAACGATTGAATCTTCAACGTCGTCATCATAATCATTCATGTCTGTCATTTGCATCTCCCCAAAAATGGCGCTTGCTTGGTATTCCAAGCCAGGTGTCGAATTAAGTGAAATTTAGCAATCTCTTTGGGCTTCGCCTAGTACCAAACATCAAAAAATCGTATCTTTTTTAAACAAAATCGTTACTCTTTATTGGTGTTTGTTTAAAAAATTTACATTTCTGTCCTAAGCTGTGTAGCGTGTGTCTTTAAGTAAACTCAGACCATTGGCCTGCGCCATAAATGCATCTTTCAACATGGGCTGATTTTCTACCTGTTTCAGGCCGAAATTACGTGCCCAAACCATCGTGAAGAATAATGTGGTTTCCATCCAGCCAATCGCAGACATGCTGTGCATCATGGCATCGTTCTGGCCTTTACGCTGATGTTCATAACGCTTCAAGGTCTGCTCATGTGCCCATACGCCACGCGCTTGGTCATGTAACAATACATCACAAAGTACCGCAGCATCCAGACAGCCAATATTCACCCCTTGACCTGCTAGTGGATGAATGACATGTGCGGCATCTCCAATCAGTGCTAAACCATCTTGAACGTATTGCTGGGCGGCGCGGGCTTTTAAAGGGAAAGTGGCACGTGGTGTCGCCTGCAATACTTCACCCAGCATATGCTGGCTTTCACGGGTTAATAGCTGGGTAAACTCAGCATCTGACAACGCTGCATATTCTTCAGCATAATCCTCTGGCAAAGTCCAAACAATCGATTGCCAATGTCCCTGCTCTTCCGGACTAAGGCTGGCCATGGGTAAAAAAGCCAGAGGGCCGGTTTCGAGAAAAATCTGACGTGCCATATGCTGATGAGGTTGTGCAGTTTTAATGGCACAACTGATGCCCGCCTGTTTATAGTCCAGTACATCAATATCGATAAACGCTTGCTCACGGACAAAGGAGTTTGCGCCATCTGCGCCAATGACCATTTTGGTTTTCAGCTGACTCCCATCGGCCAGATGAATGATCCACACACCGACTCCACGTTCGACGCGACTGACTTTAACTTGGGTACGATAATCCTGCACCTCCGCAAGCATCTTTTGCTGAATGGCCAGATTCAGAATGCTGGGCTCCACCATCGAACCTAAAGCCTGTTCTACCGAGGGCATTTTTTCTGAAGGCTGGCCAAAATTGATTTCGCCATAGCCATTCTTATTCCAGACCTGCATACCGGTATAAGGCTGCTGACGTGCTAAATTTTCCCAGACACCCACCGTTTTTAATAGGTGAATGGTTGCCTGACTTAGAGCCAGGACACGCGGATTAGCCACCCTTAAGGTTTTATCTGTATCCAGAATTGGCGCTGCATCCAGAACTGTAGGCTGCACGCCACCTTGGGCTAACAGAAGCGCTGTAAGTCCACCCACCAGCCCACCGCCAATAATGACGACGTCTAATATTTCGTTAGTTTGATTTAAGCTCATGCTTTTAACCCCATGGCATAATTTGCAACGAGTGGCTTGATGCCTGGAATCGTATCAAATGCGACTAAACCTGTATTACGCATCAATTTTAAAAACGGATTCTGGTTACTGAAACCGCGCACCACTGAATCACAGAACTTGATCACACGTTGCTGGTCACTGAGACGGGATTTCTCATAGTCTAGCAATATTGCAGCATCGCCCAAGTCTGTGCCTTGTGCCTGTTGCTCTTTCAGGTAACGCACCAATACATGCGCATCACGCATACACAAGTTAAAACCCTGCCCGGCGACTGGATGAATCGTATGTGCTGCATTACCCATGAGCACTACACGACCAACAGCCTGTTTTTCAGCTAACACTTGAGATAAGGGAAAACTGAACCGTTTTCCGGTTTTCTGGAATTTTCCGGCACGATCGCCATACGTGTCCTGCAAGGCATCCAGAAAATGCTGGTCATTTTCATCTCCCAGCCATTCTCCTTCAGTACCTTTTTTCACTGGCCAGACCACGGAACGGCGATATTCGCCCGGCAATGGCAACAGTGCCAAAGGCCCTAAATGACTGAAACGCTCAAAGCCCACATGACCATGTGGCTTAGACGTTTGCACTGTGGTTACAATTGCAACCTGATCATAATCGTGTTCTGACGCACCAATACCCAAAGCCTTACGACAGAAAGAATCACGGCCATCGGCGGCAATAACCAGTTTTGACTGTAATTTCAGTTCAGATTCGCCACGCTGCGCTTGGATATAAGCAAAGTCTGTATCTTGGGTAAGGGATGTCACCTGCACACCATCAATCAGTTCAATCAATGGCTCTTTTTTGACTTGGGTGAGCAGTACACGACCAAGCCAGGCATTTTCAATGACCTGACCAAAGCTTTCAACTTTTTCCTGCTCGGCTTTCAGTCGGGCCTTACCAAAACTGCCCTGTTCGGTAATATTCACTTCCAGAATTGGGGTAGCATGTTCTTGCAAGGCATTCCAAAGTCCAAGCTCCTGATAGATTTGTACGCTACGACGTGACAAGGCACTGTTACGTGCATCAAAACTGGAATGATATGGCGCAAGATTTTCATCATCATAATTTGGGTATTTGATGGCTTCCAAAAGTTTGACTGCAATATTGGTTTTCGCCAACATTAATGCGAGGCTTAAGCCGACCATACCACCACCGACAATGATGACTTCTTGTTGCATGCTTACTTCCTTATTTGTTTATTCGCATCTATGGCGAATTACATAAAACGTATACTGGTTTTATCTTACCTCAAGGCTTTAAATTTTTATAATGATTCGTTTTATTTAGTTTTCTTCATGATGATCCAGCCTATATTGAAAAACCAAGACATCACGCTTTTCAGTACCCAACTTCGGCAATACAGTATAGGCATTGATCCGTTCAACGACTTCAAACCCTGTCTTTAACAGCACTTGGTGTGCCTGTATATGTTCTGCATCACAGAAAGTATCCAGTGATTTAAATGTAAGATATTGTCTAAAATACTAAATCACCGCTTTCATCGCCTCAAGCATATAGCCCTGACCCTGAAATCGAGGACCAAGTCCGAAATGAACTTCAAGGCTGCTATTTTGCTGTTGAATGATCGTTAGTAATCCGATTGGCAGATGACTTTTGCGCTCAGCAATCACCCATGAAAATCCTTCACTCGGATGCTGCCAATAGCTTAACGACCATTTCTGCAACATTTGTTGAGTTTGACTGACTGTTGTATGCACCTGCCGTTGTAAATATTTTGATGCTTCAATGTCGCCACAATATTCTTGGAATAATGAGATTTCATCTCCGACTTTATATGCTCTTAACTCCAACCGAGTTGTCTTTAATTTAGCAACTAAAATATTCATACTCACTTTTGTCAACTCGGCCTTAAAAAACGGAATGTTGTAATTTCATTTAGCACTTACACGATTCGATCGCAAACTTAGTCAAACTGGTATAACTCGATCTACTCGCTTCGCACAGTTTTGAATACATACTGATGCTGGTAAATGCTGAATAATAAAATTGTGAATCAAGCCATTTATAAATGAGCTGAGATTCACTTTCAGTAGCAGGAGGCCCATTTTATAATCAATATTATTTCTTATTTTGAGAGAGTTATATAAATATAACTCGATCTTTTCGCTAACAGATATTTTTTAGAAAAAATTTATCCAACCATGTATAACCTAATCTTATTTGTATGATAGTGATCATTAATCTTTAGCCAGGCATTGTTATAGATCTGAGGATGATTTTATTAATAACGTATAAACACCTGTATCCTATATAAAAAACCCCGGAAATCTACCGAGGTTTCTTTATCTTCCACACTATTTTATCCTCTCGACAAGCTACTCGAAGACATGAATCCTATCTTGCAAGAAACTCGCGCAGAAGGATTAGCTTAACGCACAATATTGGTATGATGATCTGTATGGTGTACTGTTTTGCCAAGCTTCGTTCCTGTATAAATCAGATACAGTGCCGACAAACCAACCAAGACATAAATAATTCGAGATAAGGCGCTCATATCACCAAAGATCGCAGCGACCAAATTAAAATCGAATGCACCAATTAAGCCCCAATTGATGCCACCAATGATTGTTAAAGCATAAGCAATCCAATCAATCGTATTTAATCTCATAAGTGTTCTCCTACTCTTATTTAAGTTTATTTAAGGATCAGAGAAAGTATGAGAATCTCAGCGCATTTAATATGTAGCTTTGATGCTAAAAACGGATCTTCTGTGTTGACTTCCTGTCAATTTTTAAGCTGTAAATTTTACTTAGGTGAGTTTTATTTGACTTGTTCGATATAAACATAAGCTAAATCACTTTTTGCTCGATGCGATATAGCTAGGAATTCTTGTTTGAAACGGCATAGAAATGTCATAAAAAAAGCCAATCTTGCGACCGGCTTGCTGTATTTTTTCTCAAATTAAGCAGCGCACGCTTTCGCCATTAATGCCTCAATCTCCTCTACCGTTTTGACGACTTTCGCGGTTAAAACTAGCGGGCCATTTGCAGTGGCCACCACATCATCTTCAATCCTAATGCCAATTCCACGCCATTTAGCATCTACTGTTTCATCATCAGGCGCGATATAAAGACCCGGCTCAACGGTCACGACCATACCCTCTTCATACGAGCGCCATTCACCGTCCACCTTATAAGCACCGACATCATGCACATCCATACCGAGCCAGTGTCCGGTACCATGCATGTAGAACTGGCGGAAAGCTTCTTTTTCTATAATGTCGTCAATATTCCCCTGCATCAAGCCAAGATCGAGCAAACCCTGCACCAAAATACGCACTGCAACATTATGTGGTTCTTTATACGAGTTACCAATTTGCACAGCATTAATTGCAGCAATTTGAGCATCCAGCACTACATTATATAAAGCTTTCTGTTCCGGGCTAAATTTACCATTCACTGGAAAGGTACGGGTAATGTCTGAAGCATAAAGCTGATATTCAGCCGCAGCATCAATCAGGACCAAATCGCCATCTTTCAGTTCTTTGTCATTTTCTACATAATGCAGGATGCAGGCATTCTCACCGCCACCGACAATACTGTTGTAGGCCGGAACACCGCCATTTTTGCCAAAGATATAATTCAGCTCAGCTTCCAGTGCATATTCCATCATGCCCGGGCGTACTGCTAGCATCGCTTGCGTATGTGCATCAGCAGAAATATCGGAAGCAATCTGCATCAATTCAATTTCATTTGCATCTTTATGCAGACGCATTTCATCGACAATACGATCCAGCTGAATTACTTGCGCTGGTGCAGAAGTACCACGACGGCTTTCACCACTTGCAGTTGCAATCCATTTGGCGACACGCGCATCAAACTCTGCATGCTGTCCAATGCGATAAAATAACTGATCTTTATTTTGTAACTTTTCTAAGATTTCTTCATCTAGCAGATCAATCGCATAGGCTTCATCTGCATCATAATCCTGAATAGCTCCATCAATACCCGCACGGTAGCCATTCCAGATTTCCATTTCACGGTTGCGTTCACGACAGAACAAACTGTAGCTATAGCCTTCTTCTTCAGTGTCAAAGGTTTCAATCACAGCCACAGCTTCAGGTTCCGCGAATCCGGTTAAATAGAAGAAACTACTGTCGGCGCGATATTTATAATCTGCATCACGGTTACGCATGGCTACCGGACTGGTCGCGATAATAGCGATACTGCGTAAACCAATTTCCCCTGCGAGGATTGCGCGACGTTCCTCAAAAACTGCCTGTGTCAATTTCTTCATTACACCTTACTTCTTATCAATCAATACTTGTATTTAGAATATAGTCTTGAAATCAGACTATAGATTTCACTGTAAACAGCAAAATATATGCCTGATTTCAAGCAGGTGATGGTTCACCTCAGCATTTCATCAGCTTGGACGTTTAGGCGAGAAAATCTCGACCACACTTTGCGCTTCTGTAGCAGCGGCTTTAGGCTGATTTTTTTGACTAAATTGCTGTAAGAGTGGTGTTTCTTCAACTTCGACCTTTTTACGCCCTAAAGACAGGCTGACAGGAATCAGGCGCACAAATTCGTACAATTCCTGATAGCTTTCTTCACCTTCGGCATCATCGTCCGAGTCTTCAAATTCAACTGCGGCTACATCTTGTAAATGTTCAATCAGTTCAACTTCATCCTGACGGATATGTCCTGAAGCCAGTCCAAAACCTAAGACCACGCCGGCACACCAGTCCGCCAGAGCCTGTACGCGTTCTGAAAGCACATGCTCATCATCAGGCAGCAAAGGTAAATAATCCAGCTCATCTTCAGACAATGCATGGAACACATCTTCAGCTTCGCCCGTTAATAACTCTAATGCTTCGGCATCCAGTTCAGGTACATCCAGTGTTTCTAAAATCTGTAACCACTCTTCACTGCTTGGCGCCTGGGTGACACAAACAATGCCCGTGAGCAAACCATGTAGTTCGCTAGGGCTAGAAATTTCCTCAATTGAAGAAAAATTGCGGTACCATTCGGTCCAACCTGAAATATCGTCTTGCATTCGTTTATCCAATCTTTATACTGCTTATATATTACCTTTGTTTGCAACACTGTGCGACCTCGATATGTTAGAAGAATTACAGCATCTACAAGTGCAGATCGGCGTGTTAAAAACGCGACTTGCACGGCTTGAAAGTGAAAATTCCAGTTTGCGCGAAGAGCAAGACTCTTCAATGATGCAACATCAACAGCAAATTGAACAAAAAAACAGCGTGATTGCGCAAAAACAACAAGAAAATGAAAATCTGACAGAACAATTGACGGATTCTCGTGCCCAATTTCAACTGCTCAATAATGATGCAACTGCACTGGCAGACCGTTATGGCCGTCTGGAAAAAAGCTGTACCGATCTGAAAAACCGTTTTCAGGAAATTCTGGCTGAACGGAATGAACTGCGCGTAGTTAAGGAAAAGATGATCATTGAACAGCGTCATGCCCAGCAGGAAATTCAGCGTCTGACTCAGGAATCTGAACGTTTAACCCAGAAAAATGAAAATGCCAAAGCCAAGGTTGAAGCGATTATTCAACGTCTGGCCATTCTTGGCACTGCGCAGGATCATCACGCACAGGAAATTCAACAACTGGCCCATCCGACTGAAGCGACTGAGGAAGCCTCATCATGAGTGAACAAATTGCAATTGATCTCAGAGTATTGGGGCATAGTTTCCGTCTGGCTTCTACCCCTGACAAGCAGGAAGAATTAGAACGTGCAGCACAGTTATTAAATGACAAATATGATGAATTTCGCCGTAAAGCGCCACGCATGGAACCTAGCAAGCTGATTATTATGGTGGCACTTGAGCTGATGCAGGAGGTCTTGAATATGAACAGATCCCTGCAACAATATGCACATTGCGAACGTTTGTTACAAACTATTTTAGAAGAAGTTGAAGAACTGACTGAATAATCTCGAATTCTGTTTAAACTTCGGACATTCGACCGAACTGTTTACATTTCATGAACAGCATAGAGTTGCCACACCGGGATTATTGTTTATAATTAACTTAACTCTGAGGTGTTCGCCAGCGGGTCTATTCCCCTGCCGATACTAACACTTATGGGTGTGTTCTGTATATTTAGAGTGTATGCCCATCTTCGTATGGGAAACCCAGCAAGTATACGTCGCATCCTCCTTGAACTCATCGGGTTCAGGGTAACGACACATGCAGCGGCATCTTCGGAGTACTTCAATTTCTTTTTCAAAATATAATGATAATTTTTCCTGAATTTCCTCTTATTTGAATTGTGCAGTATTTCTCTCGAACATTCCTCTAGATTCATATTATCGATGTATTCATCATCTGGAATGCGAAAAAAATCTTTAGCTATAAAAAATATAGAGCTTTAATTACTTCCGTCAAAATCAAACAATCTTTCAGTAACTTATTTTCCTATTTTTAGGCTATTTTATCTCGATATAAAGTATGCATCGCCCAGATTGCAGCAGGAATCCAGCCTAAAATCGAAATCTGAAGCATTAAGCATACTGTCGCTTCGGCTGGTCGATGAAGGGTCATAAATAATGACCAAGGGAAAATAAATGCAACAATTGATTTCATTCTTAAAACCCTCTTTTTTGCAACGTTCTAACTTTTATATCCAGTTTTTATTGGCACTTAAAACTGGCACTTAGATTTAGATATTTTTAATAGGATCAGCAGAATCTCTGTACATGCTGTAATCACGCGTAAAAATATCCTGAAAGCCTAATTCAGCCAGCTTAAATGAAGCTTAAAAGTTACTTTACATCCACTCAGCTCTTGTATCTTTTCAGCCAGAGTGTTGACGTTTTAATAAAAAAAGTTTTCGCTTAATTTTTGCTATGCAACAGGCTTATATCCAAATAAGGCACTTAGCCTATTTATATTTATAGATTTATTTTTTTGGTCTTGTACTCAAGGGTGATACTCGCCAAATCACATCACCGACATCATCAGCAACCAAAATGGCACCTGAAGAATCTACCGCCACACCGACCGGTCGCCCATATGCATCGCCCTGATCGCTTAAAAATCCAGTCAAGACATCTTGAGGTGGGTCCATCGGTTGTCCATTTTGAAAGGGAACAAAAATCACTTTATAGCCACTATGCGGTTTGCGGTTCCATGAACCATGCTGGCCAATCAGCGCCCCATTTCGATATTGAGGCATCAGATCCGCCCTATAGAAAGCCAAGCCCAATGATGCAGTATGATTGCCCAATGCATAATCCGGTGGAATTGCTCGCGCAACTAAGGCAGGATTTTGCGGTTTGACCCGGGTATCTACATGTTGGCCATAATAGCTATAGGGCCAGCCATAAAAAGCGCCTTCTTTGACAGAGGTCAGGTAATCAGGAACCAGATCATTGCCGAGCTCATCACGTTCATTCACCACTGTCCAAAGTGTACCGCTCTGGGGTTGCCAATCCATGCCATTCGGATTACGCAGTCCGGTAGCAAAAGGTCGCGCTTGAGCACTGGTGATGTCAAATTCCATGATCAGTGCCCGGCCTTGCTCTTGATCCAGGCCATTTTCAGCGACATTGCTGTTAGAACCCACCGTGATATAGAGTTTGCTGCCGGCAGGATTGGCAATGACATTTTTGGTCCAGTGATGGTTTAAACGACCTGCCGGTAAGTCCAGTACCTTGGTACCAGTTGCTGTAATTTGAGTCGCACCATTCTGATAAGGAAAGCGCATTAAGGCATCAGTATTCGCTACATACAACATATTACCAACTAGCGCCATGCCAAATGGAGAATTGAGATTCTGTAAAAATACGGTTTTTTGTTCAGCTACCCCATCTCCATTGCTATCGCGAAGCAGACTGATGCGGTTGGCACTGGGATGCGATGAGCCGGTACGCTGCATCACCCATTTCATAATTTTTCCTTTGATCCCTTTACTGTCATCGGGCTTAGGCGGCGCATCCGTTTCGGCCACCAGTACATCACCATTCGGCAATACATATAGCCAGCGCGGATGCTGCAACCCTTTGGCAAATGCCTGAACTTTTAAACCTGTCGCGGGTGTCGGCATTTTACCTTCAGGCCAACCTTTAGCAGGCGCAATATTGACCGTAGGCAGCAAGCTTGATTTTGGTTTGGGCAAATTTGGCTGGGAACCATAACTGTCATTCATAGGTGACTTGGAAGGCATGGTACATCCAGTCATGGTTAGGAGAAGTGCACAGCTGGCACCCGTAAGTAAAAGTTGAATAGGCTGATGAAGCATTTTTATCTCTTGTTATTATCATCCTTAACTTACTTTAAAAAACAATTTGAGATGCCACTAGCGGGTTCTTGTTTTTTCTGGTTATGAATTGGTTATCAATTTTGAGTTAGGTCTGATATTTTTCTTGCTATAAAAATAAATTTATCCTGATTAACTTACGCAGGACTAGAGGACAACATTTCCAGTGTAATTTTTTTCACCTCATTACGGCTGTGCCGAATATGGGCATCCAATATAGAGAGACAGAACGCTGCATCTTGGGCAAGCAGTGCCTTTAAAATCTGTTGATGTTCAGCATAAGTCGCGGTAACCCGATAATCCTTGGAAAAATCCAGACGGCGTATGATGCGAATTTTCTCGCTGATCTCACTGTGAATTTTCGCTATTTCTGTATTGCCGGCTGCAAATACCAAATGACAATGAAATGCTTCATCTTGTGCGGATAACTTTCTGAGGTCATAGACATACTGTTCTGGTTGAATACACCAGGTTTGAATCAAAACAGCCAGAGTAACCTGCAACTGGTCTTTGGGCATCTGACACAGTTGTTCGACTGCATAACACTCAAGCAAGATTCGCAGATCATATAACTCTTCATAGGCTTTAAAATTCAGCGGCCGGACCTGCCAGCCACTTCTAAACTGCACCTCGACATAACCTTCCTGCTGCAGACGATATAAGGCTTGCCGAATGGGTGTACGGCTGACGGCATAGCTTTCAGCAATTTCTGATTCGGTAAACCGTTCTCCCGGCATCAACTTAAAGTCAAAAATATCATTTTTAATTTTCTGGAAAACCAGCTCAGACAGATTGTCTGAGCTTTTTCCTGTCGCTTTAGTGGCTGGATTGCGGACAAGTGTCATAAGTGGAATCCATTACTCCATATAGACCAGTGGCTCACCGCTATGCACGGTCTGACCTGAACGGCAGATAATCGCTTTAACAATACCATCATCGTCAGCATAGACCGGCAGTTCCATTTTCATGGCTTCAATGATGGCCACCGTGTCACCTTTTTTCACAATCTGCCCCGCTTCTACAAAAATCTTCCAGATATTGCCGGTCATAGAGGCGTTGAGAGGGACATACTGGCTGTAATCGGTATCATCCTGCAGCACTTCTATTTCTACAGGTGCATCAAACTCGTCTTTCCAGCGCTCTACCTCGGCACTAAAAGCAGCTTGCTGCTGTGCTTTAAAAGCAGCAATACTGTCCTGTTCTGCAGCAAGAAAATCCTGATATGCCGCAAAGTCAAACTCGCATTCCTCAATTTTAATTTCTGCCAGACCATGGGCGAAATCAGCACGGAACTGATCCAGTTCGGCCTCAGTGACCTCATAATATTTAATCTGGTCAAAAAAGCGTAAGAACCATTGCTGATCGCCAAACTGCTTGTTCTTTTTAAACTTGTTCCAGATCGGCACGGTACGGCCAATTAACTGATAGCCACCCGGTGAGTCCATGCCATAAATACACATATACATGCCACCAATCCCGACTGTACCTTCAGCGGTAAAAGTACGCGCGGGATTATATTTGGAACTCAGTAAACGGTGGCGCGGATCAATGGGCACTGCACAAGGTGCAGTCAGATACACATCTCCTAGCCCCAAAACTAGATAATTGGCATCAAAAATAATGTCCTTGACCTGTTGGCGGTGACTTAAGCCATTAATCCGCTGAATAAAATCTACATTATTCGGTAACCATGGCGCTTTGGCACAAACGCTTTCCTGATAACGTTCCACCGCACCTAGAGTCGCTGAGTCCTCAAAGGCCATAGGCAAATGGATAATTCTTGAAGGAATTTTAATGTCACGTAAATCGCCCATCTGTTCTTCAAGACCAAGCAGGAAGTGAATCAGTTGCTGCTGGCTACACTGCAGACCATCATATTTAATCTGCAAGGATCGCACACCAGGTGATAATTCCAGGATACCGTCAAGATCAGCTTCACGGATCAGTTGCACCAATCGGTGTACGCGTAGGCGCAGAGCCAAATCCAGTACGTTATCACCGTATTCCAGCAAGATATAACTGTCACCTGCCTGACGATATACAGCTTTTGGTGCATCTGGTGTAGCTTCACGCAATGCAAGAATACTTTCTGCTTGAACTGCCACGACTTCAGCCTCGTAGGGCATCTCTGCCTTGGCAAAGTTTTGGAGGGTTTGAATTTGCTGCCGCTCCAGCGCATTGGCCTGTTCTACCGAAATTGGATAGAAGCTAATCGTGTCATCGGCTTTCAGTTGACCAATTTTCCAGAGTTCAGCTTTGGCAATGGTCACCGGACAGACAAAGCCACCCAGGCTCGGACCATCTTTGGCAAGAATTACGGGGAAATCACCGGTAAAGTTAATCGCACCAATGGCATATTCACAGTCATGTACATTGGATGGATGCAGACCCGCTTCACCGCCATTTTCACGCGCCCAGCTTGGCGTCGGTCCGGTTAAACGGATACCCAATCGGTTCGAGTTAAAATGCACTTTCCAGCTTGATGCAAAAAACTCCTCAATATATTCAGCTTTAAAGAAATCAGGAGCGCCATGCGGACCATAGAGCACACCAATTTTCCATTCCTTGCCATAACTTGGAATCAGATCTGTTGCCAAAACTTCAGGTTCTGCAATCGCTAAAGGTAGACCATCGGCCGGCAGCTCAGGATTCACCATCTTAATCATGTCACCAGCCCGTAACACTCGGCCTGCATGTCCACCAAAATTACCTAAAGCAAAGGTAGAACGGCTACCCAGATATTCCGGCACATTCAGACCATTTCGTACAGCCAGGTAGGTCCGGCATCCAGATTCAACCTGTCCAATTTTTAGGGTTTGGCCTGCTTTTACCTGAATAGGCTGCCAGAAATTTACTGCTTCATCATCCAGACTTACCGGACAAGGTGCGCCAGTTAAAGCAATGATATTTTCTGCATGAAATTTGAGGATTGGACCTTGCAGGGTAAATTCAAACCCGGCGGCGGCCTCGACATTCCCAACAATTTTATTGGCCAGCCGGAAGGCATAATCATCCATTGGGCCTGAAGGCGGTACACCAATATCCCAATACCCGACACGACCCGGATAATCCTGAATCGAACTTTGTGTACCCGGCTGAATCACCTCAATCACATTCGGCACATATTTGAAATCATCCAGCATGCGTGTCCAGATCTGCATCTGTTCAAAACGTGGATCTGAAATAACAGTATGCACATAATCCAGATTGGTACTAATACCATTCAGGCGAGTTTCAGCTAAAGCTGATTTAAGCATATGAATGGCAGTATCACGATCTTCAGCATGCACAATAATCTTGGCAATCATCGGGTCAAAGTATTGGGAAATTTCAGTTCCGGTACTCACCCAGGTATCAACCCGGACATTTTCCGGAAAAAAGACATCGGTCAAAATCCCTGGACTCGGCTGGAAATTCTTAACTGGATCTTCGGCATAGATGCGTACTTCAATCGCTGCACCTTGAGGCTGAATACTGCTTAGATGCTTCCAATCCAGAGTATCACCTGCTGCAACTTTCAACATGCATTCAATCAGGTCTAAACCGGTCACCATTTCAGTCACCGGATGCTCCACCTGCAAACGGGTATTCACTTCAAGGAAATAAAACTCGTCACGTGCTGCATCGTAAATAAACTCAACCGTACCGGCACTGCGATATTCCACCGATTTGCCCAGTTCAACTGCCGCCTGATACAATTTTTGACGGGTTGCTTCAGGTAACTGTGCCGCTGGTGTTTCTTCCACAACCTTCTGATTACGGCGCTGCAGTGAACAGTCGCGTTCGCCCAAAGCCACTACCTGTCCCTGTCCATCTCCGAAAATCTGAACTTCGACATGACGGGCCCGATCGATAAAGCACTCTAAAAATACTCCGGCATCTTTAAAGAACTGTTCGCCCAGACGTTTTACACTTTCATAGGCCTCCTGAAGTGCTTCTGCATTATCACAACGGGTCAAGCCAATTCCGCCACCGCCTGCTGTGCTTTTAAGCATAACCGGATAGCCAATTTTTTCAGCTTCAGTTAAGGCTTCATCCAGACTATTTAGCAGACCTGTACCGGGAGTCATGGGTACATTGACAGCTGCGGCAAGTTCACGCGCCCTGTGTTTTAAGCCGAATTCCAGAATCTGCTCCGGTGTTGGCCCCATGAAAGCAATATTATTTGCTTCGCAGGCACGGGCAAAGTCAGCACTTTCTGACAGAAACCCATAACCCGGGAAAATTGCTTCGGCTCCGGTATTTTTGGCTGCAGCAATCAATTTTTCGATACTCAAATAGGTATCGCCAGGTTTGGTCCCTTCTAAGGACACTGCAATATCTGCATCAATCACATGCTGTGCATAACGATCTGTTTCTGAATAAACGGCGACACTGGTTACACCCATTTTTTTTAATGTGCGAATGGCGCGAACAGCAATTTCGCCGCGGTTTGCAATCAATACAGTCTTAAACATATGAATCCTCTGTTATTTTATCTATTTTCTGAATCTGCCGAATTGATCTATTTTTTTTGATTAAGCTGCTGCATATAAGCCTACCGCCGTCACTGATCTCTGGCAGCCTCTGATACATACAGTCCGAAATACAGTTTTTTGAATACATCAATTTTTGTTTGAATAAGATATGCAGCAGTCCTAACCGAAATCCAGGCAGGTTCATTCCCCTCAAGTCGGGCAATGAATTGAGCCAAGTTATTCAGTGGAAGCATTTTTTGCTGATCGGCATCGCGGCATGCTGGGACTGTCCAGCCGATCATTTTCTGATGAAGCATTCTGTATCCAATCTTGTATCCAAGTTTGAATACAGTTATGCAGAACTTATGCCAGTTTAATTTTTATTTTATTTTCAATGTCTTAATAAAATTTAAGATGTATAAATTAGGGAGAATTTCATTGGATGGTTGTTTTTGGTTCAGCCTGTTTTCAATTCAGTGCAGTAAATGCCTTCATTGAAAGGTTTAACCCAGACACATTGGTCTTGGTGATAATTCACTATTTCACAAGCATTATATTAAGTACTGATAAAGTGTCCCAGACCACATGACATGTGACCCGTCTGGACCCCAATATTTCTAGTAGTCGCTTTCTTGGCCTAGAGATCAATATTACTGGCATCCGAGCGGCCTGGCTTGAACCATCATGAAGAAATTGGATTTAGGTTCAGATCAAGTTGGATTAATCTGTAATTTTTGTAACGTATCCTTATAGAGTTGAGGGATAATTTGAGTTGATCAAAAGAAAGGAGAAGATTTAACTATTGCAGTGAAATTGCGCTACACAGCAATATCGACTGCAATGAAAGACAATATCTTTGGCGCTTAACCACGAAATGCTGCTTCGATCACGGTGATGTCAATTTTCTTCATGGTCATCATCGCATTAAATGCGCGCTTGGCCGCAGCGCGGTCAGGACTGTTACAGGCGTTGATGAGGACCACTGGCGTAATCTGCCAGGAAATGCCCCACTTGTCTTTACACCATCCACACTCACTTTCCTGACCACCATTGCCAATAATGGCATTCCAGTAACGGTCTGTTTCTTCCTGGTCTTCAGTCGCCACCTGAAATGAAAATGCTTCATTGTGTTGAAAGTCAGGGCCACCATTCAGTCCAATGCAGGCAACGCCCATCACCGTAAATTCAACGGTGATAACATCGCCTTCTTTTCCGGAGGGATAATCTCCGGGTGCAAAGTTGATCGCGCCAATTGAGGAGTCTGGAAAGGTTTCTGCATAAAATCGTGCTGCACCTTCGGCATCGTCATCGTACCAGAGGCAGATGGTGTTCTTCGCAATATTCATCATGTTCAATCTCCATTGATTTAGGTCTTACGCGCTCTGCCTAAGTACAATGTGTCTCATATATCGGTCGAGAATAGTCATATGATCCCTTGTCTATCTTTCACCAAAAAACAGAATAAACCTACTTTAGAATTGTATTTTTATTGATCGAAAGCTGTTTCAAAGTGCTTAAATTGATGCGTTTCCAGAGTTTGTCACTGAACGATGGGTTGCTTGGAAAATCGTGAATCAACCAGATTGAATATCCTTTCTCATGACAATTTAAAAACCAGTAATGCAACTGCTTTCTAGCTTTTGAGCTTTTGAGCTTTGAGACTGGTGGCAAAATTAGCCGAATTTAAATAAACAGATATGGAATCATATAAAATTACAGCTCATAATTATTTTTTACTTTTCCAGAATTCCCACTTAGACTAGAGCACAATTTTGTTGCCTATGCTTTTTGACCTATGACCATTCAGGAATTAAGAAGATACCTTCGTAAAACGCGTCGTCATCTCTCTAAATTTGAGCAAAGGCAGTCCGCACAAAAAGTCTTGAACCGTCTGATCCGCAGTCCAGAATTTATTCATGCCCAACGTATTGGCCTGTATTTGCATGCTTTTGGGGAGATTCAGACCCAGGCAATTATTGAACGCTGCTTTAAACTGGGCAAACAGGTGTATCTCCCAGCGATTTGCGACATGAATCAGCAGCTGGTCTGGATTCGAATCAGCCAGCACCAATACCATAACAAGCGCTTTGCCCATCATCGGCTGGGTATGCGAGAGCCCATGAGCACCCGTGGTGTACATGTTTCCAAACTGGATTTATTGCTCATGCCACTATTGGCCTGTGATACTTCGGGCACACGGATTGGTATGGGCGGCGGTTTTTATGATCGTACCTTGGCTTCTGCACCTGGGCGTCCATTCCGTCTGGGGCTGGCGCATGACTTTCAACTGCTGGCACAGCCGTTAAAACGTGAAACATGGGATCAGCCCCTTGATGCTTTAATCACCCCGACAGTTTTTATAAAGTTCAAACGTTAATTTTGCAATTTTACCCTTGCTAACTACTTTAAAATCACATAATTAGTCATTTTTCATACAATTTAATCTTAACTGCCCTTGTATTTTTAAAATTACCCATCACTATTAAAAGCATGGCAACACCGTTGTCACTCATTAGGAGTGCTCATGTCTGAAATTATTATGAATCAAGAAACCTTAGAGCCTCAGGTTCCAAGTGTACTACCCCTTTTGGCGTTGCGTGATGTGGTGGTTTATCCGCATATGCAAATTGCGCTGTTTGTCGGTCGTGAAAAATCGATCAATGCAGTTGATGTGGCTCGTAACAGTGACAATCTAGTATTTGTAGTTGCGCAAAAAGATTCGCTTACAGAAGAAATTGATCACGACAATTTATATCAATACGGTACTGTCGCGAAGATTGTGCAAGTTGTGAATCACGAAAATGATGAAAACTGTATTAAAGTCCTGATCGAAGGCCTACACCGTGCCAAGCTGAAAACCATCATTGACGAAACTGAGTATCTGACAGCAGAGCATGAACTCAGCCCAATGACGGTGAGCGTCGATGCAGACACCCAAGCTGTGCGCTTGCAGGAATTACGTGCGCTTTTCGCTCAATATGCAGAAGCGAAACTTCGTAATGCGCGTGAAATGATCACCGCAGCCAACAAAATTGAAGATCTATTACAGTTATTGTTCTTCGTCGCAACCCGTGTTCCATTGAATATTGATGTCAAACAGAAATTCCTGGAACATGACGAATTCGAAGCGCATTTGACTGAGTTGATGACTTATCTATTGCAACAGTCTGAAGAACAACAGATTGAGCAAACCCTGCATGATTCTGTTAAACGTCAGATGGAAAAGAACCAGCGCGAATACTTCCTGAATGAAAAAATGAAAGTCATTCAGCGCGAGCTTTCTGATATGAACGGCGGCGCGGAAGATGATGTCGCTGAAATTGAAAAACGTCTTGCTGAAGCAGATTTGCCTGAGCATGTACGCAAAAAAGCAGAAGCTGAATTCCGTAAACTGAAAGCGATGCAGCCTGCTTCAAGTGAAGCTGCTGTGGTACGTAACTATCTGGAAGTCATTCTAGATACACCGTGGAATAAAGCCAGCAAAGTCAGTATTAACCTGAACAAAGCACAGGAAATTCTGGATGCAGACCACTATGGTCTAGACGATGTCAAAGATCGTATTGTGGAATATCTGGCAGTTCAGTCACGTGTGAAAAAATTGCGTGGTCCGATTCTATGCTTGGTTGGTCCTCCAGGTGTGGGGAAAACTTCACTCGGTGAATCAATTGCCAAGGCGACTGGTCGTGAGTTCGTGCGTATGGCGCTGGGCGGCGTACGTGATGAAGCGGAAATTCGCGGTCACCGTCGTACCTATATCGGTGCGATGCCAGGTAAAATTGTGCAGTCATTGACTAAAGTGGGCGTAAAAAACCCGTTATTCTTGCTCGATGAAATCGACAAGATGGCGCAAGACTACCGTGGCGATCCGGCTTCTGCAATGCTTGAGGTACTTGATCCATCACAGAACAACAAGTTCAGCGATCACTATCTGGATCTGGATCTAGACCTGTCTGAAGTAATGTTTATCTGTACCGCAAACAGCATGAACATTCCTGAGGCCCTGCTAGACCGTATGGAAGTGATTCGTCTTCCGGGGTATACCGAAGAAGAGAAAGTCAATATTGCGGACCGCTACCTTGTTCCTAAAGCCATCAAGAACAATGGTCTACGTGCCAAAGAATTGACCGTGCATGAAGAAGCGATTCGTGACATCGTGCGCCGTTATACCCGTGAAGCCGGTGTACGTAACCTTGAACGTGAAGTTTCAAAAATTGCACGTAAGGTGGTGAAAGAAGCAGTTAGCAAGAAAGCTAAAAATCTTCAGGTTGAAGTGACAGCAGGAAATCTTCCAGATTACTTGGGTCCACATAAATTTGACTACGGTATGGCGGAAGAAGAAGCGCAAATCGGCCGTGTAAATGGTCTGGCTTGGACTTCTGTCGGTGGCGAATTACTGACCATTGAAGTTGCAGCAGTACCAGGTAAAGGCAAGTTCATTACCACTGGTTCTCTTGGCGATGTCATGAAAGAATCGATTACCGCTGCGATGACTGTAGTGCGTACCCGTGCGGATGAACTCGGCATCGAAGCCTCGCGCTTTGAAGAAACCGATGTGCATGTGCATTTACCTGAAGGCGCAACACCGAAAGATGGTCCATCGGCAGGATTGGCTTTGACTACAGCATTAGTATCTGCTTTCACGGGTATCCCGATTCGTCCGGATATCGCGATGACAGGTGAAACCAGTCTGGGCGGCCGTGCACTGCGTATCGGTGGTTTGAAAGAAAAACTGCTTGCAGCCCATCGTGGTGGCATCAAACTGGTGTTCATTCCACAGGAAAACGTACGTGACCTGGCAGAAATTCCAGAGAATGTCAAAGAAGGTCTAGAGATTAAAGCCGTAAAATCGATTGATGAGATTTTACCGCTGGCACTGACCTCTTTGCCAAAAGCCTTGGTTAAAGCACCAATTGTGAAAACCAAAGAAGAAGCGAAAGCAGCGCGTCATTAAGACTTGATGTTTCGTATAAAAAACCCTGCTTCGGCAGGGTTTTTTATTGAGTTATTGAATAAAACAACTGAATTATGGCTGTAGTGCCATCGTAACCAATCCATCAATCACATG
Organism: Acinetobacter sp. AS5; assembly: GCF_048957595.1. Classification (NCBI taxonomy): domain Bacteria; kingdom Pseudomonadati; phylum Pseudomonadota; class Gammaproteobacteria; order Moraxellales; family Moraxellaceae; genus Acinetobacter; species Acinetobacter sp. AS5. The sequence goes on from NZ_JARDAL010000001.1 coordinate 125,160, forward strand.
AGTCATCTTGTTCAGATCAAGCTTGTCGAGGGTATCCAATTCGGTATTGTAATAAGGATTACGATAACTCGCAGTATCGGTAATCAGCATGGTCGAATAGTTGAATTTGGCATAATTCAGATAGCCCGAGAAATTCATATCCTGAGCAAAACTTGGGCTGACAAAGCGTTGACATTCCAGACGGTTAAAACGCTGCATGGCATCACAATAATCTCCAGTCAGGCCAGTTGAGGCTAAATGCCCAATGGCTGCAATGAAATTGCCATGTCGTGGATAAATCCATTTTAATCCCACCGGATAGCTCTGCACCTGATGTTCATCAAAATAACCAATCGAATCCAGAATCACCACGCCCTCAATTTTCTGCTTCTGCTTTTTTAAAGACTTGGCATGCATATAACTGCCCATATGTTCTGTCTTGAAAAAAGGCGGCTCTTCAAGCGTATAGAAAGCAAATTCGACATCATGTTTGAGCTTGGATTTTTGCAGGGCCAGTAATCTTGCAGTTTCCAGTAAACCCGCTACCCCTGAGGCATTATTATCAGCACCGTTTCGGGCACTAAAGACATCATAATGTGCCCCCATCACCATCTTGGTTTTGGCTTGAGTATCCAAGCTACAGATGACATTTCGGTAACTCAGGTTATTGACCACATAAACCTGAAACTGGCATGGAATACCAAAGCGCTGCATCTGCCCTTTGATCCAGGCAGATACCCGATTCAGCTCTTTTAGATTTTTATAATTTCGGTATTCATCGACACTCATGATCTGGCTAAAAAATAATTCCAGATGAGAGACCTGAGCATTTTTGCTCGAATTGGCTGCACAGAGACTAGGCCCCATGAGGCCTATCAGTAACAGCAGCACAGTACAACATCCTTTTATCATGACACTGTTCCGCATTTATTATTATTCCATTCCTTTATCAAGCGGATACTTGAACTAAGGACATTAAAGCAACACTAAATCTCTCATTTCAATTTCAATTTGTTTCCCTGCTCAACTTCATGTTGTTTGATCGTTATAATGAGGTATCCAATTATTGATCTGTCTGTATGAAAATCCGTATCCTGACCATTGGTCAAAAAATGCCAGCGTGGGTGCTGACTGGTTTTGAAGATTATTTCAAACGTATTCAGCCTTTTGTACAGACCCAGATTATTGAACTGCCGATGGCCAAGCGCGGGAAAAATGATTCTGAAGCGGATATTCTGAAATACCGCAATATTGAGGGCGACAGCATTTTAAATGCGCTCAAGCAGAATGAAACCCTGATTGCACTAGAAGTGGGCGGACGCGAATTCAGTACCGAGAAACTGGCTGAAACCATGAAAGGCTGGATGCTGGAAGGCAATGATGTAGCACTTGCAATTGGTGGACCGGATGGTCACTCAGAAGCCGTGCGTAAAGCTGCTGCATGGCACTGGTCACTTTCCAAGTTAACTCTGCCGCATCCTCTGGTACGTGTGATGCTGATCGAGCAGCTTTATCGTGCCATGAGCATCAATAACAACCATCCTTATCACCGAGCAGGCTAATGATTTTGCTGAAGCGTTCTTTATATGCAACGTTTTGTTGAATAATCTCTTCTGCTCTTATTTCTATTTTTCATGCATTATTGAGGCATCTTCCAGATGTGGTTTGACTTATGAACTTACAAACGTTGCCCGGCTTATTTATTTCTCATGGCTCTCCTATGCTGGCGCTGAATCCTGAGCAAGTGGGTCCTGCCTTGCATCGTTTGAGTGAAAATCTGCCACGCCCGGAAGCGATTATTGTGATGTCTGCGCATTGGGAAAGTGATGCGTTGGAAGTCAGTAGCGCAATTCGCCCAGAAACTTGGCATGATTTTCGTGGTTTCCCGCCTGAACTTTATCAATTACGCTACCCTGCACCGGGAAATCCTGAATTGGCCGAGAAAGTCTTAGGCTTGCTGGCCAATGCCGGCTTTTCTGCTCATGCCAACAGTACTCGTCCGCGTGATCATGGTGTATGGATGCCGCTGCTACATATGTATCCAGATGCCAACATTCCCGTGGTAGAAATTTCCTTACCCATGTCGATGAGTGCGGATGAGATTTATCAGATTGGTCAAAGTCTCGCACCTTTACGTGAACAGCAAATCCTGCTGATTGGTTCGGGCAGTATTACCCATAATTTACGTGAACTGTCTTGGGATGGATCGGCTGCTGATGTACCCGAATGGGCCTCAGGCTTCCGTAATTTTGTGGTGCATAAACTGACGCACAATGATTATGATGCTGTACTGGACTGGTCCAATATTCCGCATATGGCACGGAATCATCCAACGCTGGAACATTTTGCTCCGATTTTCTTTGCGATGGGCACAGGTCAGCGTTTTAGTCTGGTACATAGCAGTTTCACCATGGGTTCACTCGGTATGGATATTTACCGCTTCGATTAATCTTGCTTCAGCGCTAAAATCTTAATGATGGATACATTTTGCAACTCAAAGCTGCGAAATGTATCCATATTTTTTTGCAATCTATCCATTATTATTGTTTGAACTTTATATACTTCATTATAAGTCCATGAAATTAAAATTTATTGTGCTGGCATTATTGCCTTTAACTTTTGCAGCCTGTCAGTCCAGTGATATTCAACGAGCTGGAGATCTTGCAATGGCCACCATACAACTAAAAAATGCAGATCAGATTCTTCCAGCCTATTACTGGGAACTGAATCGTGGACTAGAACGACCAATCGTACTCAGTTTTGATGCTCAAGGCCGTCTGAGCGCGGTGACGGGCTGTAATGGACTCGGGACGACCTGGTCAGTCAAAAATAATATTATCACCACCAGTGAAGTGGTAGGCACTGAAATGGCCTGTGATGCAGCATTGATGGAGCAAGAACGTTTTGTCAGCCAGCTTTTACAGAAACGTGACATTTCTTTTACGCTCAATGCCACAGATCCTAACAAACCAACCCTAACGTTGATGGCCGCAAATGGTCAAACCTATGAATTTATCGGGAAAATGACTGCGGAAACCAAATATCAAGGTCAGGCTGAAACAATTTTTCTGGAAATTTCCCCTGATACTAAACAATGTACCGGCGTGGCCCAACAAAGCTGCTTACAAGTAAAACAAGTGAAATATGATCAGAATGGCCTGAAAACTCAGGTCGATAAAGACTGGACTTTATTCTATGACCAGATTGAAGGTTTTCAGCATTCCCCAAATGAACGCCAGATTATTCGGGTCAAACGTTTTGAAATTAACAACCCTGCGGCCGACCAGTCCAAATATGCTTATATTTATGACATGGCAGTCGAACGTGAAGCTGTGAAAGGCACCCTCTAAAAGATTTATCCATAAAAGAACCGGGGCAACAGCCCCGGTTCTTTTCAGCTTAGACTAAGTCAGACTTAGAATACACCTTGAGCAAGCATCGCATCAGCAACTTTTACGAAGCCAGCAATGTTTGCACCGTCTACATAGTTCACAGTACCGTCTTCTTTAGTACCGAATTTTACGCAGTTGCGGTGAATTTCTTTCATGATTGCGTGTAAGCGCTCGTCAACTTCTTCGAAAGTCCAGCCTAAACGCAATGCGTTTTGAGACATTTCAAGACCAGAAGTTGCCACACCACCTGCATTTGATGCTTTACCTGGCGCATAAAGAATTTTCGCTTCAACGAACTTCTCAACTGCTTCAAGTGTAGAAGGCATGTTCGCGCCTTCAGCCACACAGATTACACCGTTTGCAAGAAGCTTAGCAGCGTCGTCTGCATCAAGTTCGTTTTGAGTCGCACATGGCAATGCGATATCACACTTGATACCCCAAGGACGTTGTCCTTCAAGATATTCGAAACCGTGTGTAGAAGCGAATTCTGAAATACGGCCACGTTTTACATTTTTAAGTTCCATCACTTCAGCAAGAAGCGCATCAGTGAAACCGTCTTTAACGTGAACTGTACCCGCAGAGTCAGAAAGTGAAACTACTTTCGCACCGAGGTACATTGCTTTTTCAGCAGCATATTGCGCAACGTTACCAGAACCTGAAATCGCAACGACTTTATCTTGGAAACTTTCGCCACGAGACTTGAGCATTTCCTCAGCGAAATACACAGTACCGTAACCCGTTGCTTCCGGACGTGCCAATGAACCACCGAAAGTTAAACCTTTACCAGTGAATACACATGCCGTATCGTTACTTAATTTTTTCATCATGCCGGCCATGTAGCCCACTTCACGACCGCCTACACCAATATCACCTGCAGGGATATCTGTGTTCGCACCAAGGTGACGATACAGCTCGATCATTAAAGCCTGGCAGAAACGCATGATTTCGCCTTCTGATTTGCCTTTAGGGTCAAAATCAGAACCGCCTTTACCGCCACCCATAGGAAGTGTGGTTAAAGCATTTTTAAATGTTTGCTCAAAGCCTAAGAATTTTAGGATTGAAAGATTCACTGAAGGGTGGAAACGCATACCACCTTTAAATGGACCGATCGCTGAGTTGTATTGTACGCGGAACGCACGGTTTACTTGAGTCTGACCTTGGTCATCTACCCAAGAAACTCGGAACTGGATCGCACGTTCTGGCTCAACTAGACGCTCTAGTAAACCATGTGCTGCGTATTGTGGATTCTTTTCAATGAACGGCCACAAACTGGTCATCACTTCTTCTACAGCTTGAAGAAATTCTGGTTGATGTGCATCACGTGATTTTACGTAATCTAGGAACTCATTAAGTGTGTTGTATTTCAACGCTTAATCCTCAGCAGAAAATGGATCAAAATTGGTCAAATTTACAATCAATGTTAAATTTTGGCGCAAAATATTAAATATCTTTTGTAACTAATCTACAATACTTTTTTTGAAAATACTTTAAAATTAATTCGATAACAAATATTTATATTGATTATGAAAATTTTTTCTATGTCAGGAAATGCCAATCGAATCAAGGCTTACATTCAGATTTATGCCTAATAATAAGGCACAAGTTGACCCTTAATTGCGCACGACTTAGGAGTTTAAAAATATGTTAAAATTAATGAATCGACATATTTTGTTTCACTTACTCTCTCATGCTTGCCATGAGTAACGCTGGTTATACATGAATTCGCCCATTTCTCTGGTCCAATCGATTGACGCTTTACTCCCTCAAACCCAATGTGGACTCTGCGGTCACCGTGACGGATGTTTACCTTATGCCCAGTCGATTACTGAGGGGGAAAATGCCAATAAATGTGTGCCGGGCGGACAGCCTGTTGCCGATGCTTTGGCTGCATTATTAAATCGTCCTAAACTTGTGGCAGAAGAAAGTGTCTGGCCAGTTCAAGCCGATGGTCGACCTCAGCGCATCAAAGCCGTAATTCGTGAAGATGAATGTATTGGCTGTACCAAATGCATTAGTGCCTGCCCGGTCGATGCGATTATTGGTTCCGGTAAACTGATGCATACCATTCTGACTGACCTGTGTACCGGTTGCGAACTGTGTATTCCACCCTGTCCGGTAGATTGTATTGACCTAGTCGAAGATGATCAGCCTTTACCAAATGAAGCACAGCGCATAGCGGAACAGGAGGATTTACGTCAACGCTACTATGCGCACATCCAGCGTGAAGAAAAACGGCGTACCGATCGTAAGGGACCTGTGGTCCGTGCAGAAATCGATACTGCCCTGTTTGCCCGTTTCTCAGCTTTAAATGAGCAACTTCCCGTGATTGAAGTCGCGAGCAAGCCAGAGCATGTACCTGTAGCCCTCGACTCCAAAACCACGATTGAACTGGCAAAACTACGTACCCAAATTAAAAAACTGGAAAAACAGCTTTCGGTTCGTGAAGATGTACGAAAGCGTACCCAACTGGAAGAACTGACACAGCAATTACAGGCTTTACAGGGATAGAACATGACCACAGCAAAGGCCAAGCCTGTTAAAAACATGACCAAAAAGCAGATTCAGACCTTTTTTGAACGCCTGCGTGAACAGCGTCCCCATCCGAAAACCGAACTAAATTATTCTAGTCCTTTTGAATTGCTGGTCGCGGTCACGCTCTCTGCTCAAGCCACCGATGTCAGCGTTAACAAAGCCACGGACAGACTCTTTCCAGTCGCCAATACGCCGGAATCAATTTATGCGCTAGGTGTGGACGGTTTGAAGGAATATATCAAGACCATTGGTTTATATAACTCGAAAGCGGTCAACGTGATTAAAGCCTGCGAGATACTGATTCAGAAGCACAACAGCGTGGTACCGGACAATCGTGCAGACTTAGAAGCCCTGCCGGGTGTAGGTCGTAAAACCGCGAATGTGGTGCTAAATACGGCCTTTGGTCAGCCGACCATGGCAGTTGATACGCATATTTTCCGGGTCGGTAACCGTACCGGACTAGCGGTTGGCAAAAATGTGTTGGAAGTTGAACACCGTCTGGTCAAAGTCATTCCCAAGGAATTTATCATTGATTCACATCACTGGCTGATTTTACACGGTCGTTATACGTGTATTGCGCGCAAACCGAAATGTCATGAATGTGTAGTATCCGATGTATGTAACTGGCCGGATCGGTTTGAATTTGGTACAGCCCGCCAAATTGCAGTGAAAAATATTGAGCTTGCTGAATAGAACGGCGTGATCAAGCTGGGATAAAAATAGGTGACCAATGTGTCACCTTTTTATCGACTATGAGAAGAGTGCTTTTCGTTCAAACCAAATTCTTAGCTGAGCTGAACTATTATGGATTATTTATCCTGATCTTGTTCAGCCTTTTCCTGCTGCTTGCGCTGTTCAAGTTCGGCTTGTAATCTTGGATGGAGCTGGCGCTCAGGTCGCTTTGCTGCATTTTCAGCACGTTCTTCCTGACGTACTTTGTTGAGCATTTTAAAACTGAAATAGAACAGACCTACCAATACTGCCAGAAAGACTACCATCAACACCAATACGCCAAATTTCATAGCAACAAGTACCCTGTTCAAATACGCAATAAAAAAGAGCCCTAATATGACTTAGGGCTCTCCGATTGTCAAAATCATCGTCAGCCGATTATTTTGCCTGATCCAGAATCGCGAAAAGATCAGTTTGAACTTCATCGATTGGACGTAAACCATTTAGCTTGTCATAAGTTGGTGCATTTTCACCAGACGCTGCACGGCCTTGGTAGAAACCAACCAGTTGCTCGGTTTCAGTATGGTAAGAACCTAGACGCTTACGAATGGTTGCTTCCTGGTCATCAGGACGCTGAACCAGATCTTCACCCGTTTCGTCATCCTTACCTTCCACTTTTGGCGGATTGTAAACGATGTGATACACACGGCCAGATGCCGGGTGCTGACGACGGCCAGAAAGACGTTGTACGATCTCTTCATCCGGTACATCAATTTCAATCACGTGATCAATAGTGATGCCTTCATTTTCCAAAGCTTCTGCTTGAGGAATAGTACGCGGGAAACCATCAAAAATGCAGCCATTTACACAGTCAGGTTGCGCAATACGCTCTTTTACCAGACCAATGATCAACTCATCAGAAACCAAACCGCCATTGTCCATGACACTTTTAGCTTGTAGACCTAATTCAGTTCCTTCACGAATTGCAGCACGGAGCATATCACCGGTTGAAATTTGTGGGATATTGTAGCGCTTACAGATCAACTGAGCTTGTGTACCTTTACCTGCTCCAGGTGGTCCGAGTAAGATAATGCGCATATATAAACATCCTCATTTAAACAATATGTATGACGCCACGACCACAATCACCCGATTGTGTCCCCCGACATCTCATTATAAGAAAGCCACAAACAAATGGATTAAACCCGCGACAAAACCGGTTACCCCACCCAATAAAATCAGAATCCATTCATCTTCCTGAAATGCAGGACGTAAAAGATTCTGAAACTCCTTCGGAGTCAACTCACGTATGCGGTCTCTAAACATTTGATAGATTTTCTGTGCACGGCTCGCATTAAATGCTGGGTCGCATACAGGTACCATCGTAATTTCAATCGAGCGATCGATCAAGTCCGTCTTGAGTTTTGCATACTCTTTTGGTCCTAAAGACAGCTGTAAAGAGGTCCGAACCAGGGGTGTTTCCATAATTTCATTAATATGACGTTTGACAATGCGGCGGGTTTTGTCTTTTTTACCACCATACATCATCTCGGTCATGATCGATTTTAACGTAATCAGATCTTCTGTGACTACACTTGCGAAGACGTCAGAGACTTCATCCTGACGTTTCATAAATGCACCTTGTATGTTATAGGTGCCAATACGCGGAATGACCGGTTTGATCCATGGAAACTTGCGATTTGTGGTACGGGCAAAGAATTGCGGGTACTTCACCGGATGTGGATAGAGCGGGTTGAATACCATCCAGATCGCGATCCAGTTGGTCAAAAAGCCCCAGATCGCAGCCCAAAACGGTACAGTCCAGTGCCACGGCACCACAAACCAGACAATCATCTGAAAAATACCAAAGAACATCCCGATGAGTGCACTGATATGCCAGATAAAGTTGATCTCTTTTTGACCCACTTTCAGGAACATCCGCACCATTAACCGGCGGTCACCTTCCATCTGACTGACCACCATTTCACGCATATCTACAAGTGACTCGACGTTCATGGTCAGTTCAGTCACTAATTCACGCAAAATTGCCGGCATTTGTTTTTGCGCTTGTGCATAAATCCTGCGTTTGATGGCAAAAGGTAGGTTTTCCCAAAGCACCGCATTGCGATCCATCATGACTTCATCAATCAGATGTTCCAGCTCGAAACCGACCTGCTCGCCAATGATCCGTGCCATATCATCCGGATCCATCGCCTGTAAAAATTCGCGGATAGAGCCTAATTTTGACAGCGTGTTATCGGTAATAATGCCTGAAATACGTCCAGCTTTGCGTGGCACAATCCCCTGCCAGCCCACAGGTAAAGGCCCGAGATGAAAACCCCAAAAATTGATCGGATAAAAGACCATTTTCAGCGCCATCCAGACGTGAGCCCAGGTTACAAATGCAGTCACTGGAATAATGCTGAGCACAGCCCAAAAATCCGGGCGGTTTACAAAGGTTTGCCACAACTCGTTGACGTACTCAAGCATGCATAACTTCCATATTTAATTTTTTGTTCACAGAATACACATATTAATAAGGTCGAATATTTTGTCTATAAACCGATACTTAAAGTATAGGAAAATTGTAGCCGAGGTTCTGTTTCAGCCACAGCACGACCATTTTGGTCTTCGAGTTTCTCTCCGGCACCGATCCCGATACTAAAACTGCTGATCCGTTCTGAACTAAGCAAAACATAGGCCAAATCAACGCCAGCACCTAAACGGCCTTCATACTCGCCATCAACCTGTTTGCTATCGATATGACCGGCATAAACCCCGACATAATAACCATTTTTATCTTTACCGGTGAGATGTGCAGGATAACGAAAGCCCGCCTGACCGCCAATCGTACGATCATCATCGAGAAAAACGCCACCTTTCACATAAGCAATCCCATAAGGGTTCACCCATTCGGTATTTAAATGCAGTAATTTCTGGGTAAAACCAACACCCACATTAAAGGCTTTTGCCTGATCAGGCTCTATTTTAGTTGTAGTAGTACTCATTTGATCATGTGCATAAGCCCCGTTCGCCCACAATGCAAACGCTAACAAAGGGTAAACCTTGTTCATTCCTTCACCATCTTCCTTAATTATAGTTTTTGGTATAGTCCTATTTTTATTAGATTTTACTCTAGCAAAATTATCACAACTCTTATATACAGCACTTTACAATTTTAATGTCTGCAAAGTCAAAGCTTAAAGGAACTGATTGCAAGGTCAGTTTTTCATTATCAAATCAAGTGTAGTTGCGTTAGAATACTCCACTTTGATTCTTTTCTACCACTCTCAGGTCTTAAGTCGATCGCGTATGAAGCAGCACTTTCCTTTAAAAAATGCACAACAAGAAAAGCGCATCTATCGCAGTCGAGTCTTGATTTCCATGGGTATTGTCATTTTCTTTATGCTGCTGCTGGTCAGCCGCTATGCCTATTTGCAACTGTTCAACTTTGAAAGCTTTACTACAGCTTCTGATGAGAACCGGATTCGTCTGCAACCCCTACCGCCAGCGCGCGGTTATATTTATGACCGTAACGGCGTCTTACTGGCCGATAATTACCCAGTATTTACTGCCACTTTAAGTCGTGCCGACGTACAGGATATCGATCAAACGCTCGAACGTCTGAAACCGATTCTGGAACTGACCGAAGAAGACCTAGAACGCTTTCAAACCCGGATTAAAACAGCGCGTAAAACCGAACGGGTTTCAATCAAGCTCAACCTGAATGAAAATGATATTGCCCGTTTCAGTGAAGTGAAATATCAATTTCCGGGCGTGAATATTGAAACCCAGATGACCCGCTATTACCCGCATGGTGACCTGTTCGCACATGTGATTGGTTATGTCGGTCGGATTAATGACAAAGAACTGAAAGCCATTGATAAGGATCTCTATGCTGGAACCAACCTGATCGGAAAAATCGGGGTGGAAAAATCCTATGAAGAACTTTTACATGGTGTGCCGGGTAATGAATCGGTAGAAGCAGATGCCTTTGGTAATGTGCTGCGTCATTTGGGCCGTAAAGACCCGGTGCGTGGTAATGACCTATTCCTGTCACTGGATTACGGTTTACAGGTAGTCGCTTCGGAGCAACTGGCCGGGCGTCGTGGCGCGATTGTGGCGATGAATCCCAAAACTGGGGAAATTCTGGCGCTGGTCTCCAGTCCAAGTTTTAACCCGAACCTGTTTGTGACCGGGATCAGCACCAAAGATTATTCATTCCTGCGTGATAATCTGGATCAACCTTTATATAATCGTGCCGTGCAAGGGGTTTATCCACCTGGCTCTACTATTAAACCAATGTTTGCGCTTGGTGGTCTGCATCATGGTTTGGTCGACTGGGATACCACGATTTCCGATCCGGGTTATTTTAGCCTGCCGGGAGACAGTCACCGTTTCCGTGACCATAAAAAATCCGGGCATGGTGCAGTGAATATGCATAAGGCCCAAGTCGTCTCCTGTGACACCTATTTCTATGTGATGTCTTACCGGATGGGCATTGAAAAAATGAACACCTGGATGCGTCAGTTCGGCTTTGGTGAAAAAACCGGGGTGGATTTACCAAGTGAAAGCTCAGGACTGTATCCAAACCCCGAATGGAAGATGCGTACCCGTAAGGCCAAATGGTCACGCGGTGAAACCATTTCCGTCAGTATTGGTCAGGGTGCTTTTACTTCAACCCCATTACAGCTGGCTATGGCCACTGCAATTACTGCCAATCATGGCAATAAAGTCATTCCTCATGTTTTGCGTGAAAGTCGCGGTGCCAAACCGTTCAAGGTGCATAATGGCACGCATGGCAAGATCGATTTTAACGGTCAGGAAGAAGACTGGATCAAGATGCGTGATGCGATGGTGGACGTGATTCAATCCGGTACAGGTCGAAGCATCAAAAGCGGCTTACAATATTCTATTGCCGGAAAAACCGGTACGGCACAGGTGAAAAGTATTGCTCAGGGCAAGCGCTATAATGAATCCTTATTGACCGATCGTCAGCTGGATCATGGTCTGTTTGTCGGTTTTGCACCTGCTGAACATCCTGAAATCGCGATTGCAGTTATTCTGGAAAATGGTCGCGGTGGTAGTGCTGCAACAGCTTTGGCCCGTCCAATTTTTGATTATTGGCTACTGCATAAAGATAAAAATCCGATCCGCCCACAAGGTCACCAATTAAGTGGTGGTCTGATGACGGCCGGAATCAAGCCAGCTGAATTACCAAGTGGTGCAGGCATGTTGAGTCAGGATGCAGCATCTAGTGCCGTTCCAGCCAGTGACCAGCCCGACAATGCTGCTCCGACTTCTGCAAATACGGCTGCATCTCCCGCAGCAACACCTGCTCCGACACCGGTAGAGCGAGATTAAAGATGAAAAACCAGCTTCGAATTATTGGTGGTGACTGGAAACGCCGCCAACTGCCTTTTGCCAGCATTGAGGGTTTGCGCCCGACGCCTGACCGTGTTCGGGAAACACTGTTTAATTGGCTGATGTGGGATGTACAAAATGCCCAGGTGTTGGATATTTGTGCCGGTTCTGGGGCATTGGCGTTTGAGGCATTATCGCGTGGTGCTGCATCAGTGGTGATGATTGAGCCGGATCGTACTCAGGCACAATTTCTGACCCAAAATCTGGAACTTTTAAAAGTCACCAAAGCACGTGCACAATTAAAAGTGGCTACGGCGCAGCAAGCTTTGTCTACCCTTCAGGCACAGTTTGATCTGGTTTTTCTAGATCCGCCATATAGCCTGGATTTATGGGAAGAACTAGCGCTAAAGGCAGATCCTCTGATCAAGGACAATGCCTATATTTATGTAGAAGCAGATCGTGATTTACAATTACTTAAATTACCGTCCTCATGGCGTTTAATTAAAAATACCAAAGCCGGTACAGTTCGTGCGGGGCTTTATCAAAAAAGTATTTCTTGATTTAAATTGTTTTGAAGAGCCATTAAAAAAGGATTCCTCAGTGGAATCCTTTTTGTCATTGTAGTCAGTCAAATTTAAAGACTGTGATTAACGATCACGGCGCCAGTCGCGGTTATCTCGGTCACGTTTCCAATCCCGATGATCTTTATGGTCCTTATTTTTCCAGTCATGATTTCTGTGGTCTCGATCATAATGTCCATTACGATCTCTGTTGCCACGATAATCATCATCCCAAGGATCAACCACACAACCGGTCAATGACACAGCCAATACAGAAAGTAATATCACTTTTTTCATCATGTCCATCACCTCTTACTGCACTCTGTCAGTATCAGGCGAGTTCATGGAGAGTGAACGGAGCCATTGTTGCACTCTTGTAGAGATTTATGCATGTTTTATGCATGGCCGTAAACCTCTTTTTTCTTACTTAGCATTCATGCTTTTATGAGAATTTGAACTTTCATTTGCATAAATCCAGCTAAATGGAAGCTTGGCTTTTGTTTAAATCTTGAGAATACTGCTGCCTTTGCTTATGACCTGATCCTTATGACTTGGCTGTTATTTATTCTTGGTGCAATGGTCGCAGGTTTTGTCCAGGGGCTGACCGGCTTTGCCTTTGCCCTGATCGCCATGTCTTTCTGGGTCTGGGTGCTGCCTCCGCAACTGGCCGCGCCCTTGCTGGTATTTGCCTCGATCTGGAGTCATGTGATTTCACTCAGTCAGGAAAAAAAGCAGCTAGTTTTATCCAGGCAGTTGGTGCTGCCTTATCTGATTGCTGGTCTGATTGGCGTGCCGCTGGGTACTTATCTGTTGCAGATCATTCAAGCAGATACCTTTAAGATGATCTTGGGATTTTTTCTGGTACTGTGGTGTCCGGTGATGCTATTCAATCCGCAATTCAAAACAATTCAGCATTCAGGAAAATTGACTGATAGCTGCATCGGTTTTATTGGCGGAATTTTAGGAGGACTGGGCGGTTTTTGCGGTGCCATTCCTTCGGCCTGGGTGATGTTAAAACAATTACCCAAAACCCAGCAGCGCTATATTTTACGGCACTTTAATTTTGCAATTCAGCTTTTCACGCTGGGTACTTATGTATGGCAAGGCCTGATCAATCAAAGCCATTTACCCTATATGGCCTTGCTGATTGTTTTTGTGAGTATTCCGGCAATTTTAGGCGCAAAACTATTTTATAAAATTTCGGAATTACTGTTCAAACGCATGATCTTAAGTTTACTCTTTAGTGCAGGCTGTTTTCTATTAGCGTCCCAATTCATTTAAACACAAGATCAAGCCGAGTCTGTCTTCCCCGCTAAAGCTTGAATCCGGTGAAATAACTGCTATGTTAAGGCCAATCTTTGTAAATATAGATCATCATTATGCAGATTCGTGATCAGATTGTTCTTGTTACTGGTGGTGCACGTGGTTTGGGTTTAGCCATTACTCAGGCTTTACTGGCTGAGGGCGCGCGCGCGGTCGTCAATTATCATAGCAGTCAGCAGCAAGCTGAACAGCTGGCCCAGCAGTATCCTGAACAGGTATTTATTTATCAGGCAGATGTCACTCAAACTGATCAGGTCCGCGCTTTATTTGCCGCAGCTAAAACCCATTTCGGGGAAGCGATTCATGCTGTAATCAATAACGCACTGATTCAATTTGAATTTAATGGTGATGCACGCCCTAAAGTAGAAACGCTGACTTGGGATATGTTGCAACGGCAATTTAGCGGTGCAGTACAGGCTGCCTTAAATACTACACAAGCCGCACTGGATGATATGAAACAGGCAGGGTTTGGCCGGATCGTGAATATTGGTACAAACCTGGTGCAAAATCCGGTGGTTCCTTATCATGACTATACCACCGCCAAAGCTGCATTATTGGCCTTTACCCGCACCACGGCGCAGGACTTGGGACAATATGGCATCAATGTGAATATGCTCTCTGGTGGCCTGTTACAAACCACGGATGCCAGTAAGGCCACACCTGACATTGTCTTTGACCTGATTGCTCAATCGACGCCTTTACGCCGCGTAATTACACCAGAAGAATTTGCTGCTGCAATCCTGATGTTTTTGTCACCTTATTCACGTGCCGTCACAGGACAAAACCTGATTGTAGATGGTGGCTTGGTCAAAGGTTAAATGTTTAGAGAATGGACTTGAATTTTCAAATTCTGTTGTTCTATTTTTTAACCATTTGGTAGATTAAAAAGGTTTTGTGACCGGGTTTTACTTCTACAATAGTGCGCTCCCATAAAGCCTTTAGTCTACTTTCCATGAAATTTATCACGACATTGCTCAGTACCTTGCTACTGGCAGGTTGTATGTCCAGCGATTTGAAAAAATCAGAACAATTACTGCAAAATTTCCATTGTGCCAAGGTAGATACCGCCCAAATGCCACATAGCAGTATGACCGACTATTATCAGCAGATGTTGTATAGCAGCAAATCCAAAGTCGAGTCTTATATCAAACAGTATCATCAAAGTGAAGAGCTGTTTGACCTGCCACTGCATGAAGTGGTGGAGCAACAATATGATCTTTATAAAGATGCCTGCCAAAATCTGGGTGGAATTTTACCCGCTTCTGAAAATGCATCTTAAGTCTGTCAATCTTCATGATGATTAGGCAATAAAAAAGCAGGAGAATTTTCCTGCTTTTTTTCAACTCAATTTTAATTCTGATAATAGCGCTGATCTACGCTGAAGCATTCAGGGAATTTTGGCTGAATCTCTGCATAAAATGCCATGATTTCTGCCATGTCTTTTTCATAATCCCCTGTCGGATAAACAATTTTACCTACGCCAGTTTTCTTCTTTTCATAGTCCATATAAGCCAATGCAATCGGCACACCTGCATTGATCGCCACATGGTAAAAACCTGTCTTCCACTGTTCCTGTTTGGCACGAGTCGCTTCTGGCGTGACTAGCATGACCAGTTTAGGATGGGTCTTGAATAATTCCGTCATCACCTGAACCATACTCGGACGAGGCTCACCCGGCTGTTTAGGACGGCGATCAATCCCGATACCGCCCATAGCACGCACAAAAGGCCCAAATGGCAATTTCATGTAACTGTCTTTAATGGTTAAGCGAACATTCACGCCTAATGCTTTTAAGGCCAATCGCGCATACAGTGCATCCCAATTACTGGTATGAGGAGCAGCAATCATGACACATTGGTCTAAATCTAGGGGCCAATGGTTATCAATTTCCCAACCCATCAGGTTCAGGCTTTGTTCTGCCAACTTCTCAAACACGTCACGCACCAATTCTATTCAAAATTGCGCGAATTTTAGCAACCTCGACAAATATAGATAGTGGCCAGCGATCAATAAATAAACAATTAATCTATATTTGTATAATTATATTTTTCAAATGAAAAGTTAATTTTCAGTTCCCATATTTTAATTACACTGATAAATAAACCATCAAATGGCTTTATTGTCTTAATTATTTGAGGTGAAGCAAAAGATGAGAATATTCGGACTCTAAATGTGCCCAATATAGACTTGCCGAAAATTGATTACGGACATTAATATTCTCATAACCTTCTTGCCTTTAGCTTAAACTCCAAAACCCCGTCTAACTGAGAACGGGTCAATTGATTTGGAGAAACTATCTTAAATTTTCACTTTAAACCGGATCATTTTAATCAATATGTTCAAATTGAATGGTACAGCCCATCAATAAATGCATCAGTTCGATTTGCGAACAACATTGGGTTTTTTCATAAATATTTTTAAAATACGTCCGTACCGAACTCAGCGTAATGCCACACTGTTCTGCAATATCTTCTATTTTATAACCATTAATTAACAACTCACATAAATCAAACTCTCGTTTGGAAAGTTGGTAACACTGTTGTAGGTAAGTTCTTGACAGGGAATAATGCTGGTTTTTATCCGTCATAAATAATGCAATCTGATGCTGAGCAGACTGTAAATGTTGCATATTTCTTAATTTCTTAAAGGGCACTACCGTCAGCATGAATTGCGAGCCTGCCCCATCACTCAACGCCAGGACTCCACCCACTTCAGTTTGAATGGTCGTATCTTCCAGCAAAGCACTTTCCAGAAGCTGATCAAAACGTATCTGCTGACTATAATTGGTTTTTAGACGGTTATGTATATCCAGATCCAGACATGAACTTTGATCAAGCATCTTTTGCGCAACAGGATTGGAATAACTTAAACACAGGTTTTGATCGAGCAGTACAATCCCGGTTTTTAAACTATCCAATACGGTATACAAGCTTAAATTATCTTGTTGAATCAAGTTGATTTGCCGGTGAATTTGCAAAGCCCGGCGTAAATGGATACTGATACGTCTTAGAAAATCCAGCTCAGGCTGTTCAAAAGGCTGTACTTCAGGTGCACGATGAATACCCAGTACTGCCCAACGATAATTTCCCCGATCCAGCAATACGCCCGCCAGATAAGATACACCACCAGGCTTTAAACACTTCTCATAGAAAACATAATGATCCGTACCCGGCTGTTCTGCATAGTGCTGACAGTTATGACTCAATGCATCGCCCATCTCGATCGCATTCCATAATGGCATATGCAGTTTCATATCAATCACTCTGATACGCTCATCTTGATAAGCGGCCAAACTTTCATTCGGGATATTGTGCGTATAGACAAAATCATAGCCTGGATTAAGCTGATCCAGACCGGTAAAAATTGCACTCTTACTTTTAGTATAGCTCACGATATCTTTGATCACGTCCAGCCACAAAGATGGCAATACAGCAGCATCATAAATTTTTGCAATCAGATTATTTTCTTGTTCTAATTTCATTATCCCCTCCGCATTATCATTATTTTCTAATCATAGCGTTCAGAATTGGTTAACGAAACAGCATAAAGTGACTTTAAACTTGGCTAAAAATTCTTAAATCCTGCTCACTTATCAATAACTCTGGCCTCATTCACCTAATGAATCAAACTTTAACAAGATTGCCCTATTTATCTGTACTGACTACTTTTAATGTAATTCATAACAAATAATTTAATAGGGTTAAAACAATGAAAAAATTAACGCTTACTGCTGCGATAGCAGTCGTTCTTGCAGGAGCTTTAACCGCCTGTTCAAAGCCCAATGATAATGAGCCGATGAGTAATAATGCTCAACCCAGCCCAGCCATGATGGAGCAAAATAACGCGGATACTAGTGTGAACCGTGCTGATAGCGCAGAAACTTCGCTAGATTGGGCAGGTGAATACGAAGGTGTTTTTCCTTGTGCTGACTGTGAAGGGATTAAGGTCGAGTTAGATCTCAATCCGGATAAAACCTATGAGCTAAATGAGGAATATTTAGGTAAAGCTGGAAATAATGAGACGGAAACTAAAGGTAGTTTCAGTTTTGACCCTCAAGATCCTTCAATCATCACATTAGATAACAAAGCTGAAAACCGTAAATTCTTTGTTGGTGAAAATTTTGTTGAAGCACGCGAGATGAAATCAGGTAAAAAAATCGACAGTAATTTAAATTATAAATTAGTTAAAAAGTCCGCATCATAATTTTGTAAACGCATAAAAAAATCCCCGCTATTGCGGGGATTTTTTATGAAATGCTCGGATGATGAATTACATCATGCCGCCCATACCACCCATGCCACCCATATCAGGCATTGCAGGTTTGTCTTCTGGGATTTCAGTGATCATGCATTCAGTGGTCAGCATCAAGCCAGCAACAGAAGCGGCGTGCTCAAGTGCAGAACGCGTTACTTTAGCAGGGTCAAGAATACCCATTTCCAGCATATCGCCATATTCGCCAGTTGCAGCGTTATAACCGAAGTTACCTTCGCCATTCTTCACAGCGTTGATCACTACAGAAGGCTCATCACCTGCGTTAGATACGATTTGACGAAGCGGTGCTTCAATCGCACGACGAAGAATGTTGATACCTACGTTTTGGTCATCATTCGCGCCTGTTACGCCTTCAAGTGCAGATGCAGCACGTACTAGTGCAACACCACCACCCGCAACGACACCTTCTTCAACCGCAGCGCGAGTCGCATGAAGCGCGTCATCTACACGGTCTTTTTTCTCTTTCATTGCAACTTCAGTTGCAGCACCGATTTTGATGACAGCAACACCGCCAGCAAGTTTCGCTACACGCTCTTGAAGTTTTTCTTTGTCATATTCTGAAGTAGATTCTTCGATCTGTGCACGGATTTGCTGTACACGGTCAGCGATTTGGCCAGCATTACCAGCACCATCTACAATTACAGTATTTTCTTTAGATACAGTTACTTTATGTGCTGTACCCAAGTGATCAAGCGTCGTTTGATCCAGCTGCATGCCGATTTCTTCAGAAATCACAGTACCGCCAGTCAAGATCGCGATGTCTTGAAGCATAGCTTTACGACGATCACCAAAACCAGGTGCTTTCACCGCACATACTTTGATAATACCGCGCATGTTGTTGACAACAAGTGTCGCAAGCGCTTCGCCTTCAACATCTTCAGAAATGATTAAAAGCGGTTTGCCAGTTTTAGCAACAGCTTCAAGTACTGTAATCAACTCACGAATATTGCTGATTTTTTTATCAACAAGAAGAATGAATGGATTTTCAAGTTCAGCTGTTAAAGTATCTTGCTTGTTCGCGAAGTACGGAGAAATATAACCGCGGTCAAACTGCATACCTTCAACTACGTCAAGCGAATCTTCGAAGCCTGAACCTTCTTCAACCGTGATTACGCCTTCTTTGCCCACTTTTTCCATTGCTTGCGCAATCAGCTGACCTACAGTCGTGTCAGAGTTAGCAGAAATCGAACCTACTTGCTCAATCGCTTTAGAGTCTGATGCTGGTTTTGCAGTTGCCTTGATATTCTCAACAACAGAACGTACCGCAATATCGATACCGCGTTTCAAGTCCATTGGGTTCATACCCGCTGTTACTGACTTGATGCCTTCATTCAAAATTGCTTGTGCCAATACAGTTGCAGTCGTTGTACCATCACCTGCGATGTCATTGGTTTTTGAAGAAACTTCACGAACCAGTTGAGCACCCATGTTCTCGAACTTGTCTTTCAGCGTAATTTCTTTGGCAACAGTGACACCATCTTTAGTGATGTGCGGTGCACCAAAAGAACGGTCGATAACAACGTTACGGCCCTTAGGACCCAAAGTAACCTTTACTGCATCTGCAAGGGTGTTTACACCAGCAATCATTTTTGAACGAGCTGAATCACCAAATTTTACGTCTTTAGCTGACATATTTGACTCCGAATATTGTTGTATCTTTACAAAATCTGATTTGGAATGAATAAAACTTTTTTAGCGCAGATTAAGCTTCTAATACCGCTAAAATGTCAGATTCTTTCATGATTAAAAGCTCTTCGCCGTTTACTTTTACAGTAGTGCCTGCATAAGTACCGAACAATACTTTGTCGCCAACTTTTACGTCTAACGCGCGTACGCCATTGTCAGTGATTTGACCATTACCAACTGCAATGATTTCACCTTGAGCAGGTTTTTCAGCAGCCGAACCTGGAAGTAAAATGCCCCCAGCTGTTTTAGTTTCTTCTTCAACACGACGAATAACAACGCGGTCATGTAATGGACGAATGTTGCTCATAAATAACTCCATCAGACTAAGTCTTTTTTAGGTCACTGATGACGACTTAATTATTCCATGGGTCATCATCAAAAATTTTTGATGTCACTTTTATGGAGATGGAATAAAACGCTTCAAGGGCAAAAATGAAAAAAAATTGGTTTTTTTTAACGAATCATAGGTTTTCGTCTATTTATTCGGCAGATCAGCCTTCAACATAAAGGCTTGTGCCACTTCATCGAATAAATATTGAGAAATTTTTCCTGTGGCATCAATCAGATTAAAGCTGTTCGGTTCATCTTTATGTAGACGATTTGACGCAGAAGTCCCTGCATGTACATCATATACAGGATGATCCATCCCCAATCCGAACATCTGATTCAAATCATAAATCGCCGGTTGATGCAGATGCCCATGCAACACCCCAAACAGACCATGCTCTGCCCAGGCCTCTAAAGCAATTTTGGCCATCAATGGGCTGTCCTTGAAACCGCGCTTATTTTGAAAAGGCACATAAAAAGGCTGATGGCTGACAATGATTTTTAATTTGGAAGCAGGCGCCTGCGCCAGCGTCAGGTCAATACGCTGAATCTGCTCAAGGGATAAATGCCCTTTGGTATGATATCGACGTCGGATCGAATTCACCCCAATCAGATAAAAATTTTCAGTTTCAAATATTGGCTCCAATTCACCAAAAAAAATCTGGTAACGGGTAAATGGATTGAAAAGCCGATTCCACAAATGATAGAGCGGAATATCATGATTCCCCGGGATCACCATATAAGGCGTATTGAGCTGATCTAAAAATTTTTTGCAGGCAAAGAATTGACCCAAACGTGCGCGCTGAGTCAGGTCACCACTGATGACGACGGCTTCAAGTGGATGGGTCTGACAGAAATGCCGAATCGCTTCTAAACACTCCGGCTTCTCTGTTCCAAAATGCAGATCAGATAGATGCAGGATCATGTGGCACCATTACGTTTAGGCTATCTTTTAATACAGAAATATTGAGTGGCGGGGCCATTTCCACAATTTCCCCATCAATCGCTACCATCAGTTTCTTGGCTCGGGATTCGATTCGAACTTGATCGGCTGCAAAACTATAAACATCCGATGCCTGGTCAATCTTGCCACGAATCAGCTGATACACTAGCTTAAATAAAGTAAGCTTATCACTTTTAGAAACTACAACTCCCGCCACTTTGCCTTTTTCAGCCGCTTCTGCAATGCGCATTTTCATATCCGCCAGTTGCAAGGGATTATTGCCAAAAAAAATCAGTGGTGTTTTTACCGGATATTTCTTTTGATCCACCCAGATTTTTAGTTTTAATTCTTTACGGTCGCGAATTAAAACATCCAGTGCAGAAGTATAGGCATGTAGCGGTAAGCGACCAAAAATACGATTATAGTCTTCACGTTTTTTAATAAATAAAGGATATAGACCTAAACTGGCATTATTCAGATAAATTTCCTGATTGATACGAGCAACATTCATACGTTGTGGCTGTCCTGTCGCAATCACTTTTGCCGCTTCAAGCAAATCCAGCGGAATCCCCAATAATCTGGCCACATAGTTAAAAGTCCCTAAAGGCAAAATACCGACAGGAATTTGCGTATTCAACACATGTTTGGCGACTGTATTTAAAGTGCCATCTCCGCCTGCCGCAACGATGATTCCTGACTCGCTAGATGCCAAATGCTGTTCAAGCACCTCAACCATAATTTTATCAAATTGCTGTGAATCATTGATTTCATAAGCTTTAGTTTGATAACCCTGCGCTGAAAATATATCGATCAGCTGTTCATAAATGCCTTCTGGCCCCTGTATGCGAAAACCAGCTTTGTGATTAAAAATCAGCGATAAGGGTTTAGATTGATTAGACATTTTTCGCGCAATTTCATTGAAGCCTATTGGCATTTTGTCCAATTCATAGACAATTAACAGTGGCTTTATGTAAAATTCAAATGGCAACCATTTATTTAATCAATAATGAATATTAGAGATCTTATAAAATTAAGATAATGATTTTAATATTAATTTTTAAAATAAATACCATTCATCATTTAAATAAATAGAATCAATAATTCAAATATTTAATTTTATCTTGTTGTTTTACTTGTATTTATAAATAAAATAGCATTATATTCCAAAAGAAATCTAGCACTTCTTTGGTCTTATTTTTTTTATCATTTTATGCTTTAATACAGCCACTTTTTTTCATATTTCATCTGGGCGATATTTTTTATTGCTCGGATTGTACTTTGTACATCTAATTTGTACACATTTGAGATAGGCCTCACCATGACCCAAGTGAACGCACCAGAATTCGTTCGTCACCCTAAGCTTATTGCTTGGGTGGAAGAGATTGCTAAATTAACAAAACCAGCAAAAATTGAATGGTGTGACGGTAGCGCAGAAGAATATCAACGTTATATCGACTTGATGATCGCTAACGGCACAATGCAAGCGCTGAATCAAGAAACTCATCCTGGTTCTTATCTTGCAAATTCTGATCCTTCTGACGTAGCACGTGTTGAAGATCGTACTTACATCTGTTCTGAAAACAAAGACGATGCTGGCGCGACCAACAACTGGGAAGCACCTGCTGTCATGCGCGAAAAATTGAACGGTTTATTTGACGGTTCAATGGCAGGTCGTACACTTTATGTGGTTCCATTCTCAATGGGTCCATTGGGTTCTCATATCGCTCATATCGGTATCGAGTTAACTGACTCTCCTTACGTTGCAGTAAGCATGTCTAAAATGGCTCGTATGGGTAAAGCTGTTTATGACGTTCTTGGTACTGACGGTGAATACGTTCCTTGCGTACACACTGTAGGTGCTCCGCTTGCGAACGGCGAAAAAGATGTTGCATGGCCTTGCAACAAAGAAAAATACATCGTGCATTACCCAGAAACTCGTGAGATCTGGTCTTATGGTTCTGGTTATGGCGGTAACGCATTGTTGGGTAAAAAATGCCTGGCATTACGTATTGCATCATTTATGGGTCGTCAACAAGGCTGGTTAGCTGAACACATGCTGATCCTTGGCGTGACCAATCCACAAGGCGAAAAACACTACATCGCAGCTGCATTCCCATCTGCATGTGGTAAAACAAACTTCGCTATGTTGATTCCACCAGCAGGCTATGAAGGCTGGAAGATTGAAACTGTAGGTGATGATATTGCCTGGATCAAACCAGGTGAAGACGGTCGCTTATATGCAATCAACCCTGAAGCTGGCTTCTTCGGTGTAGCGCCTGGTACCAACACCAAGACCAACCCGAACTGTATGGCAACCATGCACAAAGACGTGATTTATACAAACGTCGCTGTGACTGACAACGGTGAAGTATGGTGGGAAGGTCTGACTAAAGAAGCGCCTGCCAACCTGACTAACTGGAAAGGTCAACCACACACTGGCGAAGAAAAAGCAGCGCATCCAAATGCTCGTTTCACAGTTGCAGCTGGTCAATGCCCTTCTATTGACGCTGACTGGGAAAATCCAGCTGGCGTGCCAATTTCTGCGTTCATCTTCGGTGGTCGCCGTGCAGACACTGTGCCTCTAATTTCAGAAGCATTTGACTGGGTTGACGGTGTTTACAAAGCTGCAACGATGGGCTCTGAAACAACTGCTGCTGCTGTTGGTCAACAAGGTGTTGTTCGTCGTGACCCGTTCGCGATGCTTCCATTCGCGGGCTACAACATGGCAGATTACTTCACGCACTGGTTAGAAATGGGTGAGCAAGTGGGTGCGAAAGCTGCTGCTGCTGGCAACAAACTTCCAGGTATCTACAACGTGAACTGGTTCCGTCGTGATGCTGAAGGCAACTTCGTATGGCCTGGTTTCGGTCAAAATATGCGTGTTCTTGAGTGGATCATTGACCGTTGTGAAGGTCGTGCTGATGCTGTTGAAACACCAATCGGCCTAGTTCCTACTTACGAACAGCTGAACTGGACTGGTTCTGACTTCACTAAAGAACAGTTTGACCTAGTAACTTCTCAAGACAAAGATCAATGGATCAAAGAGCTTGAAAGCCATACTGAATTGTTCGACAAGCTAGGTGAGCGTTTACCAGAAGCGTTAAAAACTCGTCAAGCAGAACTTATTGCTGCGGTTAAATCTGCTTAATTGCTGATTTAATTTAAAAAAGGTCGCGTAAGCGGCCTTTTTTATTGACTGTTTAAACAATTGATCACAATTGACTAGAGCAGCTGCTTAAGCAAAATATGGCATACTTAAACCAAGACTTCAGGAACTATAAATATGAAAAGAACAACAGTAATTTTGGCTGTGGTTGCAAGCAGTTTTGTACTGAGTGCATGTCAGACCACACCCCATCAATTCAATGGACAAAGTGGCTATGAAATTCTGGAACGTTCAGGCAATACAGCAACCCTGAGCTACACCCTTTCAGGACGACCAAGCCAGGATGAAAACCGCTTGCAAGCTGCCTGCAGACACGTATTAGGAAATTCCAAAACTTACAATATCCAGATTTTAAGCACCAATGAAATTTTTAATCCAACTGTGGAACAGGAAAACTATGGCCGTCAACTGGGTAATAGCCGCACGCAAATCAGCTTGAGCAATACGCCTGATTTACATAATAGCGAGAACCCGGGTGCACGCGAAGCCTTAGAAGCCCGCCCAACGACCATGCGCGTTATTCGTTATACTTGTTCTTAATATCTGATACTTAGTTACTTAATCAGAGCAAGACAATCAAAAAGGGCTAACCACCCTTTTTGATTTTTCAACTTTAACGTGTTTTATAGAAACTGACATTACGAAATTCTGGTGATTCATCCAGATCCGGCCAGGTCGTAGCACTACGCTCATCCAGTTTTTCATATTGAGGATGACTAAAGTTTTTTACTCGACTATCTGCAACCCAGACTTCAGGTGCAAATTTTAAAAACTCATCCAGGAAGAAACGGTTGCACTGATCATAAAGCACATCTGCGGCTAACAGAATATCCACCTGCTCTGCCTTATACAGATCATCCAGATATTCAAGCTCGACATCATTTAGCTCTGCATTGGCACGACAAGCATCTAAGCTCACTTGATCGATGTCACAGCAAATAACGCGTTTTGCACCTGCCATTTTCGCTGCAATCGCCACTACACCTGAACCTGCGCCAAAATCCAGTACAACTTTATCTTTGACATGATGCGGCTCTGCCAATAGCCATTGAGCCATCGCCAAGCCTGAGGCCCAGCAAAAGATCCAATACGGTGTATCGTTCCAGATGCGACGGATGACTTCATCATCCAGCTTATCTGTTGGGAATACTGGCGGAATCAGCCACAGGGAAATTGGTGTATCCGGCAATTGCTGTGCATGCAGCTCACAGCATGGAATCACATCATGCAAGGCTTCTAGTAGATGTTCTGGGGCTTTGGAGAATTGGAAAGTACAGCTCATTGGATTTTTATTCGTTATATGTGTCAGAAGAACTCTTATATTTTAGATATTACCCTCATCCCAACCTTCTCCCACAGGGAGAAGGAGCATCCATTATTTTCACAATGAACTTCCCCCTCTCCTTTCAGGAGAGGGTCAGGGAGAGGTCTGTTTATTAACCTAGCGCTTTCTCAGCAGCTTCAACCGTTTGACGGATTAAAGTGGTAATCGTCATTGGACCTACACCACCCGGAACTGGTGTGTAAGCAGAAGCAATTTCTTCAATGCCAACAAGTTGGATATCACCAACACCACCGCCATCACGTGGATGGAAACCAGCATCAACAACCACTGCACCTTGTTTGATCCAGTCTTTTTGAATTAATTCTGCTTTACCTACCGCACCGACAATGATATCTGCTTGCTTAACAAAGCTTGCAAGATCTTGAGTACGTGAATGGCAAATGGTTACGGTTGCATTCGCTTCTAGCAGCATCGCAGCCATTGGTTTACCCAAAATTGCAGAACGACCTACAACTACCGCATGTTTACCAGCGATTTCAATGTTGTTCTCTTTCAGGATAGTCATAATACCCGCAGGCGTCGCTGAACCATAGGCTGCCTCACCCATTGCCATACGACCATAGCCCAGGCAAGTGACACCATCTACGTCTTTTTCAAGCGAGATTGCATCGAAACAGGCACGCTCATCAATTTGCGCAGGAACCGGGTGCTGAAGCAGAATACCGTGCACATCAGGATTTGCATTTAATTTTTCAATTTCAGCCAATAATTCTTCAGTTGTGGTTTCTTTAGGAAGTTCCACTTTGAATGAATCCATACCAACACGGCGGCAGGCATTGCCTTTCATGCGAACATAAGTTGCAGATGCACCATCGTCACCTACCAAAATCGTCGCAAGAATTGGAGTACGACCTGATTTTGCTTTCAGCGCTTCTACGCGAGTAAACAAGTCAGCTTCAATTTGCTTCGCCAATGCACGACCGTCTAGAACTAATGCCACGGCACTTCTCCCAAGTGTTGATATGAATCAATTTTGCACATTCTACATGAATAATTTAAATATTTTCCGCCAGATGATGTTTTTATGCGCATACAGATGAATACACTATTGTTTTTTTTTCTGAGCTTGCTAATATACGCATCAACAAGACGCGGCGGGGTGGCAGAGTGGTCATGCAGCGGACTGCAACTCCGTGGACGCCGGTTCGATTCCGACCTCCGCCTCCATCTTGTTAAAGCCCGAGTGGTGAAATCGGTAGACACAGGGGATTTAAAATCCCCCGCCCACAAAGCGTGCCAGTTCGAGTCTGGCCTCGGGCACCATTCTTCTACTATAGAAAGATGGTGCAAATAAAGAACCCAGCGAAAGCTGGTTTTTTTATGTCTGTAATTTAGTTAGTCAAAAAATAAGTAAATTAAATTCCCATTTAAAGTGTCATCATTAATCAGGCCCTCCTGCTCTGCTTTCTCAATATCATCCAGCAGAACGTAAATATCCTTGCAAATCCTGTTCCAGTTTCTGCTGAAAATGAATCGGCTCAATAATTTTCACATAGGGCAACCAGTAACGCACCAAAGGCAACAACTGCATTTCGTGACGAATCTGGCAACTGATCACTAACTCTCCAGTCTCGGCTTCCTGCTCGATCTGCTGTTCTGGAAATAAACGGCGCTCTTTAAAAAAGACCGTGACTTCAGGTTGTACCCTGATTAAGACTTGCTGCTTTTGCTGCCCAAACCAGATGCTGTCTTCATCTGCCAGCATTTTCAGTATTTCAGGATCATGCGCAAAGCTCTCCGCCTTAGAAACCAGCTTGAGCTGTTGCACCTGACTTAAGCGATAAGTGCGCAACTTGTCCTGATCTACGCCCACCAGATACCAGATACCATGATGGTGAATCAAGCGATAAGGCTTAATGATTCGCAATTGATCTGAATATTGCAACTCAACCTGCTGACGTTTATAGATTGCACCTGCAAGCAGCTTGAAATGCTCGGCAAACTGTTTGGCATCTTCAAAATAATAGCCTTTTGCCGAAAATACCTGATTTGCCCGCTCATCCAGCAGTTCACGCATAAAAGACATATCCAACGCCGGATACAACTCACTGATCCCCGAAAGCTGGGCAAAAGTCTGGATATCCTGCAATTTAAACCGCCCTAAATAAGAGGGTTCCAGATAATATCGTTTCTGTTCATCTTGAAGTAAGGGTAAGTAAGAGCCTAGACGATCAAAATCGCGCTCAATGGTGCGGGTGCTGACCTGAAATTCTGCAGCTAGCTCTGCAGCCCGGAGTTGATATCCGACGTTTAATTTGGTCAAAATTCTGGCTAAACGCTCTGCAAGACGCTCATGTGTTGAAGCTGGGCGCTTCATAAATCCCCACTTAATACATTCTCATGTACTTATTTATCGCTAGATGTTGAATGATTATACTGAATGCCGATCAATGAATAATATTAGGACAAAGTCTAAGATATTTTTTTTGCATCAGATCTTGATCCTTTATTCACCCTAAAAATACAAGATCTTATTTGGATTTTCTGGATGCTTTCTTGCTTGAATGACGATTTTGTATTGTTAATCTTTCTATATAACGCTCCAGATGCAGCATCGCCCGATACATTTTATGTAACTCTACCCAACTGATGGTTCCGCGAATAATCATTTTATGAATACGTCGTAATGCTCTTAAACTATGTTTTGAACTATATGCTGTTGAAATAATTTTCATCTTATTTTCCCTCTCACATTCATGTGAATGTTTAACCATTTGGTCGGAATTATCTATACATGCAATTTACGTGTCATAATTGACAGGTTGTGTCGAACGGTTAACATTTTTTAATTTTTATTCAAGATTTTATATATTTATTTGTAATAATATTTTACTTAAAATTAAAAAAAGCCAGTAAAATTACTGGCTTTTTTTGAATCACTTATCTCGTATTAAATAATTTCAACTACAACTTTACCCACATGCTCTCCAGTATCCATTGTGGCATGAGCATCCTGAATCTGATCGAACTTAAACGTTTTATAGATCATCGGGAGACATTCGCCTTTTGCCCACAATGGTGCAATCTGCTCTTTCAGGCCTTGTGCAATTTCCGCTTTTTCAGCCGTGCTGCGTGCACGCATGGTCGAACCGGTAATGGTCAGACGTTTCATCATGATTTGACCCAGTTTGACTTCTTTGGCCTTGGCACCACCCAAGAAAGCGATATAGACCAGACGTCCATCACGGCGCAACAAATTCAAATTACGCTCTAAATATGGTGCACCGACCATATCTAAAATGACATCGACACCACCATTGTCAGTGGCTTCATTAATAACTTGCTCAAAGTCCTGAGTTTTATAATTAATAGCCGTGGTTAAATCAGAAATAGCCGCAACTTTTTCATCTGAACCGACAGTTGCAAAAGTTTTGATTCCGAGTGGTTTACACAACATTAAAGCAGTCGTACCAATCCCGCTCGTTCCACCATGTACCAGTACAGTTTCTCCTGCTTTGGCCTTACCCATCTGGAACACGTTCGCCCATACAGTAAAGAAAGTTTCAGGAATGGCCGCTGCCTGTACAAAACTTACACCTTCAGGAATATTCAAGGTCTGGCTTTCAGGTACGACGCAATATTCAGCATAACCGCCACCATTGGTCAGGCCACAAACCTTGTCACCGATTTTAAACTGACTCACATCGCTACCAACCGCAACCACCTCACCTGCCACTTCCAGGCCAGGAACTGGCGTTACCCCTTTCGGCATCGGATATAAGCCTTGACGCTGCAGGATATCTGGACGGTTAATACCAAAGGCATGAACTTTCACCAGAACTTCATCTGCTTTAGGTTCAGGTACAGTCACCGTTTCATAAGCGAGTTTATCGACACCACCTGGTTCTGTAATAATGACTTGCTGCATGGTTTGTTGCGACATGATTTCTTTCCCTAATCTATGCATTTTATATATCTTGGACTTATTTGAACATAGTTAGCATGAGGAATGAAGCTACATCGGACTTATGTATAATCGGGGGACTATTCAGGAAATTGATAATAGGCCAACCATGACCCAAGTGATCGAATATAACGAAAACAATTACAGTGATTTTGAGTGGTTTGAAGGTTTTGCCGTGATTCGCTTTTATGCAGACTGGTGCAAGCCCTGTGTTCAGAATTTTCCGATCTTTGCCGAACTGGCGACATACTATGCTGAGGTAAATCCTGAAGTTAAATTTGGCAAGATCAATGTGGATCAGTCTCCGATTTTAACCTTGCGCTATAATGCCTATGGTTTGCCTTCTACGCTTATTTTTAGAAATGGAGAAATTATTAAAAGGATTGCAGGCGTGAAAAGTTTAACCGAAATGAAAGCAATTCTGGCCTTAGTCCTCAATGATTCTTATGAATAATTACCCATGTGAAGCCAAATCTAACAAAAATATTTCTTTTAGTTCACTATCTAAATACGGAGCCTTTAATTAACTACGCCCTTTATATTCCTTTACCATTCGATCACTCACATCTTCCGGATAACACAGCGGCGCATATCCGCCTGCACGATTATAAGCACTACGCTTACCACAACGACTACCATTACTTGCAGTATTGTAAGGACACGGACAATTTCCCGGATAATTCTCAATCGACTGCTGGATTATTTTTTGCTTGATTGCTTCAACGCTTTGGCTGCTCTGTTTGGCTTCAGCTCCAAAAGCCACACACAAGCCAGCCAGCAATATTAATTTTTTCATATATTCCCCAAATCTAGGGAGTATTGTATTAATTGACTAGTAAATTGAAAGATCACATTTTGACTAATCGAATGATTTTCATGCAATCAAAATTTAGGCAATAAAAAACCCGCTTTTCAGCGGGTTTCTTCAAATCAGTCCAGTCTTATAGACGAACCAATTCCACAATCTTCTCAGCAAGTTCTTCAACTGTATCTACGGTTAAAGTCGTGTCTGTACCTTCAGCAGCATCAGTAATCACAACCACACCAGTTTCACGAACCAGTGCAACCTGCTCCGCATTCAAACCTGCTTTAGCAATAGCAACGATCCCTTGCTGAATCAGCAAGCTTTCTAGCGCCTGAGCATTTTCCAAAGCTTTACCAGATACAGTCACCGCAGCAGGTTTTTGACCCAAACGTGCCGCACGTGCTTCTGCAGTGACAGGCTCATCGTGTGCAGACCATTCAACTGATTCTTCCACCATACCAGCACCAATCGTCACGTTATTCAAACGATCGATGAAGATAAACGAACCGGTGAAACGGCTGTCTTGATAACGGTCAAAGACCACTGGTGCATCAAATTCAACAGTCACATTGGCGATTGCATTTAGCTCAAGTTTATCCACCTGAACTTTTTCCAATGTGTTAACGTTGGTACGGTAATGAATT
The DNA here is from genome assembly GCF_048957595.1 of Acinetobacter sp. AS5. Taxonomy (NCBI): domain Bacteria; kingdom Pseudomonadati; phylum Pseudomonadota; class Gammaproteobacteria; order Moraxellales; family Moraxellaceae; genus Acinetobacter; species Acinetobacter sp. AS5. The sequence continues at coordinate 156,074 of NZ_JARDAL010000001.1, forward strand.
GCCGTTACTTTTGCCGGAACGGTTTGCGTACCAATCTTGATGTTGTACAGCTTACCCAGTACAAGTGGTTGATCTGCCATCCACACAACAGTCGCTTGAACTGAACGGGAAATATTTGGAACAGCTTGATCCGCACGAATTAACACGTTACCACGTGAAATATCAATTTCATCGTTAAGCGTTAAAGTCACTGCCTGACCTGCAACTGCATGCTCAAGATTGCCATCAAAAGTGACAATTTCTTTGACAGTCGATGATTTACCAGAAGGTAATGCTGTTACGGTATCGCCAACATTGATATCGCCAAGTGCGATCGTACCGCAGAAACCACGGAAGTCGAGGTTTGGACGGTTCACGTATTGCACAGGGAAACGGAAATCCTGCTTCGCTGAACTACGGTTAATTTCCACCGATTCAAGTGTACCCATCAGCGTTTCACCAGTGTACCATGGCGTATTGGCTGACTTGTTCACCACGTTATCGCCATTCAATGCAGAAATAGGCGTAAAGATGATATTGCTTGGTTTACGGTCGCCCAATTGTGCAACGAATGCCGCATATTCAGCCTGGATTTCATTGAAACGCGTTTCAGAGAATTCCACCAAGTCCATCTTATTGATTGCAACAATGATGTTCTTGATCCCGAGCAAACTCGCAATAAAGGTATGACGACGCGTCTGGGTTTGCACGCCATAACGCGCATCAATCAAAATGATCGCAAGGTCACACGTCGACGCACCGGTTGCCATGTTACGGGTGTACTGTTCGTGTCCCGGCGTGTCCGCGATGATGAATTTACGTTTTTCTGTCGAGAAATAACGATATGCCACATCAATGGTAATGCCTTGCTCACGCTCCGCTTGTAAACCATCAACCAGAAGTGCCAAGTCAGGTGCATCACCTGTCGTACCGACTTTTTTCGAGTCACGGGTCACAGCCTGTAATTGATCTTCATAAATCAATTTTGAATCGTACAGCAGACGACCGATTAACGTCGATTTACCATCGTCCACGTTACCGCAAGTCAGGAAACGCAACAGGTCTTTATTTTCATGTTGTTTCAGATAGCCCAAGATATCTTGGCTGATTAAATCAGATTGATGAGACATCGCTCAAAGCTCCACATATTCTTTAGAAATCGGTTGTTTTGAATCTTTTTTTAATCTCCCTAAATCCCTCTTTAATAAAGAGGGACTTTATCTCCGTTCTGATTTAGGAGTTCCCCCTCTTTTTAAAGAGGTGAGCAGCATTGCTGCGCAAGGGGGGGAGATTAAATTAGAAGTAGCCTTCCTGCTTCTTCTTCTCCATCGAGCCTGCTTCATCATGGTCAATCATACGACCTTGACGCTCAGAACTGGTTGCCAGCAACATTTCCTGAATAATTTCCGGCAAGGTATTGGCTGTAGATTCCACAGCACCTGTTAATGGATAACAACCCAACGTACGGAAACGTACCGATTTCATTTGTGGAACTTCACCTTCTTTTAAAGGCATACGTTCATCATCAACCATAATAAGTGTGCCACTACGTTCAACCACAGGACGTTCTGCAGCCAAATAAAGTGGTACTAATGGAATACTTTCTAAATAGATGTATTGCCAGATATCCAGCTCAGTCCAGTTAGATAATGGGAATACACGAATACTTTCGCCCTTGTTCACTTTACCGTTATAAAGATTCCAAAGTTCTGGACGTTGGTTTTTCGGATCCCAACGATGTTTCGAATCACGGAATGAATAAACACGTTCCTTGGCACGTGATTTTTCTTCATCACGGCGCGCGCCACCAAAAGCAGCATCAAAACCGTATTTATCCAGGGCCTGTTTTAAGCCCTGAGTTTTCATGATGTCGGTATATTTAGAACTACCGTGGTCGAACGGGTTAATACCTGCCTCAACCCCTTCTTTATTCTGATGCACGATCAAATCGAAACCATGGGTTTTCGCCATATTGTCCCGGAAAGTGATCATGTCTTTAAACTTCCAGCCTGTATCGACATGTAATAATGGAAATGGAAGTTTTGCTGGGTAAAACGCTTTTAGCGCAAGATGCAGCATGACCGCTGAATCTTTACCAATCGAATACAGCATGACCGGATTTTCAAACTCGGCAGCAACTTCGCGGATGATATGAATACTCTCAGCTTCAAGCTGTTTGAGATGAGTAAGTCTTTCCTCATTTAACGACATGGACAACACCAGCTTAGAAAAACGTGTACTTATGACACTTTTGAAAATTTATATTCATTATAATGATTTACTTATCCTATCCATTGCTTGTTTTATGATATTGATATATCAAAAGCTCATATAAAAATTCATCAATAATGAATATCAGTTTTTATGAATCAATGATTTGCACAATTCAAGCGAGGATATTGTATGGTAGAGGTATATATTAACCTGTCGCTAAGCCAATAAAATCCTAGAAAAATAATCTAAAGTAGTGGTTCTCAAATAGTTGAAAAATTACTAGAGTAAGTTCAATTCTCCCCTTTATATATACTTCGTTTATGCCCTATAGCGCTTTTGATCTCATCACTGTAAAAACCCGTCTGGAACAGGCTCAGCTTGCCGGTTATATTTATCAGCATCAGCAACATATTTTAGTCTTGCAAGAACCCTTCAGTGATGATGGCAAGCCTCTAAATATTTATCTGCAACACGAGCTGACCGCGGATCAAATCGGATTACAGTTTGGTCTGCGTTTGCAAGAAGGTCATTGGGAATTTCTAGTCGGCGTTACTTATAGCAACCAGAACGCAGCTTACGAAATCGGTGCTGGCAACCTCAAAGGTGATCAAAAAGCCTTTAACTTATTATATGCCTTTTATAATTATCCTAAAGCGTTCTATCTGGTGGCATTACCTTTGACGACCAACAGCCAGATTTTGGAGCAAACCTTGCAACAGCAGCTTTTTAAGCAGCCTGATCTCGATTTCCTGAATACTGCAGTCAAGGTCAATCCTATGGGTGAACAGGTTAAATGGATGCAACACTATATTCTGCAACAGACTTTAGATATGAAAGTCCGGATTCAGACTGCCCTGCTTTAGGCTTGAACAAAAAAATTTAGAGATACTCAGTTCGATGTATCTCTATCAAACTCTCAGACAAGCTTAGACAGAATGCCAAATTCCTATTGCCGTTATGACATTACTTGCTCAAACATCCAGTTAACTTATAGTTTATTATTAATTTTAATAGTTCAATAATTATTAAATAATCAATATATTCAATCCTTGTTTATAAGGTTTTTTGTTATTTTTTTGCATACAAAATCAACAATTACTGTTATCGTTATATCAATAAAAACTTTCAGACACTTTTCCTAAAAACATAATTATAGAGATAAAAAAAATGTGGGAACTGTTTACGCATCCATCAAATATCGTATTTAGTATTAGCCTTAGCCTAATGCTGATGTTTGCTGCTCTAGAATGTATTCTATTGCTGCTCGGCGGCTCTCAGCATATCTTCGAACAGTTTTTACCTGAAGATCCCCTGCAACCGGAAATAAGCCCGGATCAGTCTCCCGGTGTTTTTAGCAAAGTATTTGACTGGTTATATCTGGGGCGTCTGCCTTTATTTATCTGGCTGATTATTTTCCTGACCAGTTATGGGTTAAGCGGTTTATTGATTCAGGGAATATTTGAGCGCCTGACCAGCCAACTATTTAACGTCTGGCTGATTTCTCCAGCCTGCCTATTTCTGTGTATGCCTGTGGTGCGCTTTCTTGCCATGGCCGCCAGCAAGCTCCTGCCTCAAGATGAAACCTCTGCGATTCATAGTGATGAACTCATCGGACGTACCGCGACCATTATTCTCGGAGATGCCAAAGTGAATTCTCCCGCACAAGCCAAAGTCCGGGATCAACATGGCCAGACTCATTATGTTCTAGTTGAACCAGAAAACAATCAAATTTTAAATCAAGGTCAGAATGTAGTTCTAACCCACAAAACCAAGAACGGCTTTCAAGCCATTGCACTTTAATTTTATTTAGCTAGCACTCAATTGAGACTTTATAACAATGTTAACATTTGATTTATATAATATTTTAATTATTGCGGGAATTATTTTTGTGGCACTGGTGACTTTCGGTCTCATCATTGCACGCTTATACCGTCGTTCAAGCAAAGAAATTTCCTTTGTGCGTACCGGTTGGGGTGGAGAAAAAGTGATTTTAGGTGGAGGCGCAATCGTGCTTCCGGTGTTACATGAAATTATTCCAGTAAATATGAACACCCTACGCCTTGAAGTCCGCCGTGCTGATGATCAGGCACTGATTACCCGTGACCGGATGCGGGTCGATGTCATGGCCGAATTCTATGTCCGAGTCAAACCTACAGCAGATTCAATTGCCACCGCAGCACAAACCCTTGGTCAAAAAACCATGTCACCCAATGAATTAAAAAATCTGGTGGAAGGTAAATTTGTTGATTCACTGCGCGCAGTGGCTGCAGAAATGGCCATGGAAGAATTGCATGAAAAACGGGTCGATTTTGTACAAAAAGTCCAACAAGTGGTTTCAGAAGATTTGCACAAAAACGGTCTGGAGCTTGAAACGGTTTCCCTAACCGGACTGGATCAGACCGGATTTAAATACTTTAATCCACAAAATGCGTTTGATGCCGAAGGTCTGACCAAGCTCACTGAAACCATTGAAGACCGCCGTCGCAAGCGTAACCACATCGAACAGGATACCGATCTGGCGATCAAAACTAAAAATCTGGAAGCTGAACAGGCGCGCCTGCAAATTATTCGTGAAGAAGAATATGCCAAACTGCAGCAAGAACGTGAAATTGCCATTCGCCGAGCTGAACAACTGGCTGAAATTGCCGCTCAGGAAGCCGGCAAAAAACGTGAAGCAGAAGAAGCACAAATTGCCGCTGAACGAGAAGTCGAACTCAAGCGTATTTTGGCCGCCCGTGATGTCGAAAATGAAAATATTCAAAAGGCCCAGCTGATTCAAAAAGCACAGGTCGAGCAAAAGAAAACCATTGAACTGGCTGAACAGGATCGCGCCATTGCCATTGCGGAAAAATCACGTGCTGAATCTGAAGCCAAAGCCCAAGCCGATCAGGCACGTGCACAAGCGGTAAAAGCAGAAGAAGAAGTCATCACCGTACGTCAAATCCAGCAAGCAGAGCGTCAAAAGGCAGTTGAACTAGTCGCAGCCAAAGAACATGCTGAAAAAGATGCGATTGCCATTACAGTTGCCGCTGAAGCTGGCAAACAGGCGGCAGCAGATGACGCAGAAGCAGTGCGAATTGCGGCTGAGGCCGAAGCAGAAAAAGTCCGCCTGAAGGCCAAGGGCGAAGCGGATGCGAAAATTCTACTGGCTCAGGCAATGGAGAAACAGTATCAAGTCGATGCTGAAGGTACCCGTGCGGTCAATGAAGCCAATAACGTCCTGTCACCTGAACAGGTCGAAATGCAGATTCGTCTGGCTATGCTGAAATACTTGCCTGAAATTATCCGGGAAAGTGTCAAGCCAATGGAAAATATTGATGATATCAAGATTCTCCAGGTTAATGGACTACATGGCGGTCATCCCGGTGCCTGTCAGGCGGATGCCCATCATGAAGGTAGCAATGTTGCCCTGTCAGATCAGGTAGTCAATAGTGCCCTGCGTTATCGTAGCCAGGCACCGCTTATTGACAGTCTGATGAGTGAGCTTGGTATTCAGGGTGGTGACATCAACGGTATGACTCAGAGCCTTAAAGCTAAAACCTGAAAATAGAATGAGATATAAAAAAGCTCCCAGATGGGAGCTTTTTTATTGAAGGTCTAATGTGGATATCAAACCAAACCTTTATCTTTTAGTACTTGCAGCATGGTTGAACCAAGTTCGGCAGGACTACGCGTATAGGCCATACCCGCACGCTCAAAGGCAGCAAACTTTTCTTCTGCTGTACCCTTACCGCCTGAAATAATCGCACCTGCGTGACCCATACGTTTGCCTTTAGGTGCAGTTACACCCGCAATATAACCAACAACTGGCTTAGTCACATTCGATTGAATATATTCAGCTGCTTCTTCTTCCGCCGTACCACCAATCTCACCAATCATGATGATGGCTTCAGTTTTCGGATCTTCCTGGAACAGTTTCAAGCAGTCAATCTGGTTCATACCTGGAATTGGATCCCCACCAATACCAATACAGGTCGACTGACCCAGACCCAGTTTCGTGGTTTGTGCCACAGCCTCATAAGTCAGTGTGCCTGAACGCGAGATAATCCCGATTTTACCTAGTTGATGGATATGACCCGGCATAATCCCGATCTTACATTCACCTGGCGTAATAATACCCGGACAGTTCGGCCCGATCAGACGTGTGCCATTACCATTGGTTTCCAGATAACGTTTGGCTTTGAGCATGTCGATGGTCGGTACACCTTCAGTGATCACCACAATTAACTCAATGCCAGAATCAACCGCTTCAACAATAGAATCCAGTACAAAGGGTGCCGGAACATAAATCACCGAAGCATCTGCACCTGTTTCTTTTACCGCTTCACGCATGGTATTAAATACAGGCAGTTCCAGATGAGTTTGACCACCTTTACCCGGGGTTACACCACCCACGACTTTAGTACCGTAGGCCAGAGCCTGTTCAGAATGGAATGTACCGTTTTTGCCTGTAAAGCCCTGTACCAATACTTTAGTGTCTTTATTAACTAATACGCTCATGATCAATACCCCTTTAAGCTTTTACAGCAGCAACGATTTTTTCTGCAGCATCAGCAAGACCGTGTGCAGAAATCAATTTCAAACCTGATTCATCTAGTAATTTTGCACCCAGTTCCGCATTGTTGCCTTCGAGGCGAACAACCACAGGAACGGTCACATTTACTTCCTGAACCGCTGCAATAATTGCTTCAGCAATCATGTCACAACGTACAATTCCACCAAAAATATTAATCAATACACCCTGCACAGAAGTATCGGCAAGGATAATTTTAAAAGCTTCAATTACACGCTCTTTGGTTGCACCACCACCCACATCCAGGAAGTTGGCTGGTTGACCGCCATAAAGTTTGATAATATCCATGGTTGCCATGGCAAGACCAGCACCATTGACCATACAACCAATGTTACCTTCCAGCGCGACATAGTTCAGATCGAACTCAGACGCTTTTAACTCACGTTCATTTTCTTGAGACTTATCACGTAGTGCCGCCACTTCAGGCAAGCGGTACAGCGCATTTGAATCAATTCCGATTTTGGCATCAACACACAGAATGTCGCCATTTTCACGCACAGACAGCGGATTGATTTCGAAAAGTGCAAAATCATTGTCTACAAATGCCTGATAGGCAGCCGTCATGACTTTAACAAACTGATTGATTTGTCCATCTTTGAGTTTAAGTGCAAAAGCAACTTCACGCGCCTGAAATGGCATTAGACCGACTAAAGGATCAACTTCAACTTTAATAATTTTTTCAGGGGTTTCTTCGGCCACTTTCTCAATTTCAACACCTCCCTCAGTCGACGCCATAAAAGTGATGCGGCGAGTCGAGCGATCTACGACAGCGCCCAAGTACAGCTCGCGCTCAACCGGATAAACGTCCTCAGAGACTAAAATGCTATTTACCGGCTGACCATTGGCATCAGTCTGATAAGTCACCAAGCGTGAACCAATAATCTGGTTGGCATATTCAGCAGCCTCGGCAGCCGATTTTACCACTTTTACCCCACCAGCCTTACCCCGGCCGCCCGCATGCACCTGTGCTTTCAATACTGCGAACTTTCCACCAAGCTGCTCAAAAGCATGCACCGTTTCATCGGCATTGGTGGCAAGTATCCCTTCCTGTACAGGCATACCATATTTTTTTAATAGCGCTTTTGCTTGATACTCATGTAAATTCATTGAATAACCTTTTATTACTTCTTTGCCTTGTTATAACCCACCAGCACCCAGACGTCCGTCAAAGCAGTACCAGCATTTCTTAAAATCGTTATCTTTATTTTTAGATGATTGTTCCAATAAAAACAACCATGAAATGTAAAAAGAGCGACCTAAGTCGCTCTTTTTTCGAATTACTTACGCTTACGTTGGATCGCGTGAATCGCACGACCATCAACCGCAAGTGCAGCTTCATGTACCACTTCAGAGAATGTCGGGTGACCGAAAGTCATCAACTGAAGATCTTCTACTGAAGATACGAACTCAAGTGCAATCATACCTTGGTGTACGATATCAGACGCAGCAGGTCCAATCACGTGCATACCAAGTAAACGATCTGTTTTCGCATCAGCAACAAACTTTACGAAACCAGCACCTTCACCCGCAGCTAAAGCACGACCGTTCACAGCAAAACCGAATTGGCCGGTTTTAACTTCATGACCTTTTTCAGCCGCTTGCTGTTCTGTTAAACCTACCCACGCCGCTTCCGGGTGTGTGTAAATTACAGAAATAATCGTGTCATAGTTCACTTGTGCAGCATGACCGTGAATACGCTCCACTGCCATTACGCCTTCTTCCATTGCTTTATGCGCAAGCATTGGACCACGTACCAAGTCACCAATCGCGTATACACCTTCAACAGAAGTTGCACACCAATCATTTACTTCAACCAAACCACGTTCAGTCAACTTAATGCCTGAATCTTCAGCCAATAAACCTTCAGCATATGCGCGGCGACCAACACAAACGATTAATTTATCGAAAGTTTCAGTTTTGTCTTCGCCAGCTTGGTTATATTTAACCGTTACTTCACGACCATTGATTTCAGTACCTGCAACTTTCGCACCGATACGGATATCCATACCTTGCTTAGTTAATAGTTTTTGGAAGTCTTTTGCCAAAGCTTTATCAGCCATTGGCAAGAATGCATCCATTGCTTCAAATACAACAACTTCTGCACCTAAACGACGCCATACTGAACCAAGCTCAAGGCCGATTACACCAGCACCAATCACACCTAAACGCTTAGGTACTTCTGGGAATTCAAGTGCGCCAGTAGAATCAACGATTAAGTCTTGATCTACAGGAGCCACTGGAATATTTACAGGCACAGAACCCGTCGCAAGAATCACGTATTTAGGCTCTAAAACTTGAGTTTCACCTTCGTGAGAAACAAATTCTACTTTTTTACCTGCAAGCAGTTTACCCGTACCTTTTAACCACTCGATGCCATTACCTTTAAGTAATTGATCGATACCGCCAGTCAATTGATCTACAACTTTGTCTTTACGAGCCAGCATTTTAGCAAGATCAAACTTCACTTCACCGGTCGTAATACCATGGTCATCTAGATGCTGAACGGTATCTTCATAACGATGTGAAGAATCAAGTAAAGCTTTAGACGGGATACAACCCACGTTTAAACAAGTACCGCCTAAAGATGGTTTACCTTTATGAATACGTTTTTCAATACACGCAACTTTGTAACCAAGTTGAGCTGCACGAATTGCTGCTTCGTAGCCGCCCGGGCCACCACCAATTACGACTAAATCGAATTGAGACATGTTTATCTCCAATTAATCCCCCTTTAATCCCCCTTTTCCAAAGAGGGACCTTCCCCTCTTTTTAAAGAGGGGTTAGGGGAGATTTTTAATGAATAAATTACAGATCAAGGATAAGACGCGCTGGCTCTTCTAACAATTCTTTGATTGTTACAAGGAAACCGACTGCTTCTTTACCATCGATTAAACGGTGGTCATAAGACAGTGCAAGGTACATCATTGGCAAGATTTCTACTTGACCATTCACCGCCATCGGACGTTCCTGGATTTTGTGCATACCCAGAATCGCAGTTTGTGGCGTATTTAGAATTGGTGTAGAAAGCAATGAACCGAAAGTACCACCATTAGTAATAGTGAATGTACCGCCAGTCATATCTTCAATACCCAGTTTACCGTCACGTGCCTTGCCAGCATATGCACGGATGCCGTTTTCAACTTCAGCATAGTTCATGCGGTCTGTATCACGAAGTACAGGAACCACTAAACCACGCTCAGATGAAACTGCAACACCGATGTCATAGTAACCGTGATAAACAATGTCATCACCATCAATTGAAGCATTTACCGCTGGGTAACGTTTAAGTGCTTCAGTCGCTGCTTTAACGAAGAATGACATGAAGCCAAGACGCGCACCATGACGCTTCTCGAATGCATCTTTGTATTGAGCACGCATTTCCATGATTGGTTTCATGTTCACTTCGTTGAACGTGGTCAACATTGCAGTTTCTTGAGTCGCTGCAAGTAAACGTTCAGCAACACGCTTACGAAGACGAGTCATAGGAACACGTTTTTCGATACGCTCGCCCACTGCAACGCTTAATGGTTGCGCTGCAGGTGCTGCTGGTTTCGCTTGATGATTTGCCACATCTTCTTTCGTGATGCGACCGCCACGGCCAGTACCTGCAACATCAGCAGCTGCAACACCAGATTCAGTCAATGCTTTACGCACTGCTGGAGCCTGGTCCTGTACTTGTTGACGTTCAACGATCGGTGCATTACCTGCTTCAGTTTGCGCAGCAGCTTGTTCAACTTTCTCTTCAGACTGAACTGCTTGAGTTTGCGTAGCGCCAGAAACAGCACCTTCTTCAAACTGTGCAATGACTTCAGCTGAAAGAACAGTATCGCCTTCACCTTTAATAATAGATGCAAGTGTACCGTCTGCAGGAGCAACAACTTCTAAAACAACTTTATCAGTCTCAATATCGCAGATCACTTCATCACGTGACACTGCTTCACCTGGTTGTTTGTGCCAAGTTGCGATCGTACCGTCCGCAACTGACTCTGGGAATACCGGTGCTTTAATTTCGGTTGCCATTACTTAGAATCTCCTGGATTATTCAGCGTCGATCGCAAGCGCGTCGTTGATGAGCTGAGCTTGTTGTTTTGCATGCAAATATGGTGAACCACATGCCGGTGCAGCAGAAGCTTCACGGCCTGCATAGCTAATACGTACTTGTTTACCCGCTTTCATCACGTCGTCATATAGACGCGGTGCGATGAACAACCAAGCGCCTTGGTTCTTCGGTTCTTCTTGCGCCCAAACAAGTTCTTTAACGTTTGGATATTGCGCAAGCACTTCTGCCAGGCGTTTTTCTGGGTATGGATATAGTTGTTCAATACGTACAATTGCAGTGTTGTTCAATTCTTTTTCACGACGTTTTTCAACTAAATCGTAGTAGACCTTACCACCACAAAGTACAAGACGAGTCACGTCTGACTTGTTGATGTTATCGACTTCATCAATCACAGTTTGGAATGAACCAGTTGCAAGTTCTTCAAGTGTAGACGTTGCAAGTTTATGACGAAGAAGCGACTTCGGTGAAGTCACGATCAATGGTTTACGGATTGGACGAAGTGCTTGACGACGAAGTGCATGATAAATCTGTGCAGGCGTGGTCGGTGTGATGACTTGCATGTTGTCTTCAGCACATAGCTGCAAGAAACGTTCCAAACGTGCAGATGAATGCTCTGGACCTTGACCTTCAAAACCGTGTGGAAGAAGCATGGTTAAGCCACATACACGTTCCCATTTGGTTTCACCAGATGAGATAAACTGATCAATTACAACCTGTGCACAGTTTGCGAAGTCACCGAATTGCGCTTCCCAGATGATCAAACTCTTAGGAAGAGTCGTCGCATAACCATATTCAAATGCCAATACAGCCATCTCTGACAATAAAGAGTCATAGATTGCAGTACGCGGCTGGTTTTCTTTCAGGTTACATAGGGGAAGATAAGTTGAACCATCTACTTGGTTATGCAGTTTTGCATGACGGTGTGAGAAAGTACCACGACCTACGTCTTCACCCGTTAAACGAAGCAAGTAACCATCATCTAGTACAGTTGCATACGCCAGAGTTTCAGCAGCACCCCAGTTCAGTGGCATTTCACCCGTTTGCATTTTCAGACGATCATCGATCACTTTCGCAACTTGACGCTGCATCACGAAGCCTTCAGGAAGCTCACGCATTTTCGTGCCAAGCTCTTTTAGACGTTCGATTGGGAAAGTTGTATCCCACTCATCTGTGTACTCATGACCTAAGTAAGGCGTCCAGTCCACAAACATTTTTTTGTTTGGTTCAAGTACCAGTGCATTGGCAACATGATTACCCGCTTCCAGGTCTGCACGGTAGTTTTCAACCATCTGATCTGCACTTGCACGATCAAGAACACCCTGTTGTACCAGCTGATCCGCATAAAGCGTACGCGTGGTCGCTTTCTTGTTAATCACTTGATACATCATTGGTTGAGTTGCAGCCGGCTCATCTGCTTCGTTATGACCACGACGACGGTAGCAGAACATGTCAATCACAACGTCTTTACGGAATGTATGACGGAAGTCATGTGCCAGTTGTGAAATGAACACCACAGCTTCAGGATCATCACCATTGACATGGAAGATCGGGGCCTGAATCATTTTAGCGATGTCAGTACAGTATTCTGTAGAACGCGCGTCACGTGGATCAGACGTCGTGAAACCAACCTGGTTGTTAATCACAATGTGCACTGTACCACCCACGGTATAACCGCGAGTTTGTGACATCTGGAAAGTTTCCTGATTGACGCCCTGACCTGCAAATGCAGCATCACCGTGTACGATTAGTGGCAATACGTCATCGCCGCCAATGTCTTTACGACGTACTTGACGTGCACGTACCGAACCTTCAACCACAGGGCCAACGATTTCCAGGTGTGACGGGTTAAACGCCAATGCCAAGTGAACTTCGCCACCCGGAGTCATGACGTTTGAAGAGAAGCCTTGGTGATACTTAACGTCACCGGAACCTTTCTTGTGAATAGATTTACCTTCGAACTCACCAAACAGGTCAGCCGGGTTTTTACCCATGATGTTAACAAGAAGGTTTAAACGGCCGCGGTGAGGCATACCGATCACAACTTCTTTACAGCCTACAGAACCTGCACGCTGAATAATTTCGTTGACCATTGGGATGAATGCTTCACCACCTTCAACGCCGAAACGTTTGGCACCAACGAATTTATTACCAAGATATTTTTCTAGGCCTTCAGCTGCAGTTAAACGCTCAAGGACATGTTTCTTTTGATCAGCATTGAAGCCATATTGACCGCGTGCACTTTCTAGACGTTGTTGAATCCAACGTTTTTCTTTGGTGTCCACGATGTGCATGTATTCAGCACCGATTGAACCACAGTAAGTGGCTTCCATTGACTGAACCATTTCAGCCAAAGTCGCCTCTTCTTTACCGATCGCCAGGTTGCCAGTATTGAATACTGTATCCAGGTCAGACTGAGTCAAACCATGCGCAGCAAGATCTAGATCAGGCACAACTTCACGCTTCGCCAAACCTAATGGATCCAGTTTTGCTTTCTGGTGGCCACGGTTACGGTACGCAGCAATCAGCTGTAGCACGCCAATTTGACGACGTTCATGCTCTGAGCTGACTGTCGACTGAACAATAGGCTGAATACGGCTTGAATTGCGACCTAAAAGTAGGAATTGCTCACGTACATTACTGTGTGGTTGATCACCTTTTGGGAATTTATCGAAGTACGCTCTCCAGTCAGCACCCACTGAGTCTGGAGCAGTCAGATACTGCTCATAAAGTTCTTCAATATACGCTGCACTATCAGCGGAAAGTTCAGTGTCAAGACGCAGAGCGTCAGCAACTTCTTGCATTTGTGGACCCATTTCCTATTGCAAAAACATTTTCAGGATGCTTTTTAAGCAAAACCCAGGATTATTAGCATCAAATTGGTAATATGATACTAGTCCCCCATAAGGCATAAGCCATGAGGCGTTATCACCACACCAAGAAAATCTTGATATGTTTAATGAACAATAACGCCCCTCAGCGGCATCATCACTCATTGAATACCCGATCGAAACCGGGCAATTTTTTTGCAAATCGACTTAGAAAAAAGCAAGCATTAACAAAGATTTTTTCTAAAGCGACTCGGGTCTACCTTTATATACCAGTCCCTGATTATGCAGTGTTTAAAAAATGTACCTGACGTGGCATTTTTTAAACATAGTCATGGGCTAAATGCTAACATGATCTCAACTTTTCAATTGATTTTTTTGACACATACCTTCCATAAATTGGCTAAATACAGTTCTGATATTTTACTCTAATATATGGTGCTTTATCTCAAAAATAGATTCAATGTAGACTTAAGTCCTAAGCATTTCCGATAAATAAAAAGAGAGCAAACCTTTCAATCCACTCCCTCCCTAAATTTCCGTTATATAATAACATCGTTCTTGCTATTTTTCAGGTCAGTTTTACATCTAAAAATCATAAATACCCAAAATAATCACATGTTCTTCTTATATGGCGCTCAAAGCCAATATCCACTTCCCCACTATTTCACTCAACTTTATACATTTTAAGTATAGTATCTTTATTTTTATCTTATGATTTTTTAATTTTTCCAATAGCTTGCATAAAAAAAGCACACCTGAAGGTGTGCTTTTTTCTAAACTGCCAAGAGCAGCCTATTAGCCTGCCATATCTAAAAGCATATTACGGATGTGACCGATTGCTTTCGTTGGGTTCAAGCCTTTAGGACATACAGATACACAGTTCATGATGCCTTTACAACGGAAGAGCGAGAACGGGTCGTCTAGACGAGCCAAACGCTCTTGTGTTCCAGTATCACGCGAGTCAATGATGAAGCGGTAAGCATTCAACAATGCTGAAGGACCCAAGAACTTGTCCGGGTTCCACCAGAATGACGGGCATGAAGTTGAACAGCATGCACATAGAATACATTCATATAGACCATCAAGATGCTCACGCTCTTCAGGAGACTGTAAACGTTCCTTAGGAGGCGCAGGCTGGTTGTTGATCAAGAATGGATGGATCTTGTTGTACTGATCATAGAACTGGTTCATATCAACCACCAGATCTTTCACTACAGGAAGACCAGGCAATGGACGAACAGTAATTTCATTTGGTAAATCGTTCAGGTTCCAAAGACACGCCAAACCATTTTTACCATTGATGTTCACGCCATCAGAACCACAAATACCTTCACGACATGAACGACGGAACGTTAAAGTTTCGTCCTGTACTTTCAATGCAAGAAGTGCATCAAGCAACATACGGTGCTTATCAGTCAGTTCAAGTTTGAAAGTTTGCATGTACGGTGCTTTATCCTTGTCAGGATCGTAGCGGTAGATATGAAATGTACGAGTACCTCTACTCATCTGAATTCTCCTGATTAGAATGTACGTGGTTTAGGTGGAATCGCGTCAACCGACAATGGACGGTAACGAACTGGCTTGTACTCTAAACGGTTGTCCGCAGAGAACCATAAAGTGTGCTTCATCCACTCATCATCACGACGACCATATGGGTATTCAGCATGGTCTGGAGACTCCTCAAAGTCTACAACCGTATGTGCACCACGGCATTCTTTACGAGCAGCAGCTGAAATAAGCGTTGCTTTCGCAACTTCATACAAGTTTTCAACTTCAAGTGCTTCAATACGTGCAGTGTTGAATACTTTAGATTTGTCTTTCAAGTGAATATTGCGTACGCGCGGTTCAATTGCAAGAATCTGTTTCACACCTTCGTCTAGAAGCGCAGATGTACGGAATACACCAGCGTGGTCTTGAACGATGTCACGGATTGCATCAGCAACGTCTTGCGCATTCTCACCTGTAGTTGATTCGTCAAGTTTACGAATACGTTCAACAGTTTCTTGAAGCACGGTTGTTGGAAGCGGTTCGTATTCATCACCGTGATGTTTAGTCACATAATCGATGATGTGCTGACCAGCAGCCTTACCAAATACCACCAAGTCAAGCAGTGAGTTGGTACCTAGACGGTTTGCACCGTGTACAGATACACATGAACACTCACCGATTGCATAGAAGCCTTTCACTGGTTTAGTGAAGTCACGACCTTCTTGATTGGTTGAATAAACATCATTTTCTTTGTCGTAGTGAGTAACCAGCGTTTCAGTTTCAGGAGACTCAGGAACAACCACCTGACCATGAATATTCGTTGGAATACCACCCATTTGGTAATGGATTGTTGGTACTACAGGAATTGGCTCTTTAGTGATGTCAACGTTCGCGAATTTCTTACCAATCTCGAATACAGATGGAAGACGTTTCATGATTGTGTCAGCACCCAGGTGCGTCATATCAAGCAGGATGTAATCGCCCTTAGGCCCACAACCACGACCTTCTTTGATCTCTTGGTCCATAGAACGTGATACGAAGTCACGTGGTGCCAAGTCTTTCAAAGTTGGAGCATAACGTTCCATGAACGGTTCGCCGTCTTTGTTACGAAGGATTGCACCTTCACCACGACAACCTTCAGTCAACAATACGCCTGCGCCCGCAACACCCGTTGGGTGGAATTGCCAGAATTCCATATCTTGTAATGGAATACCTGCACGAGCTGCCATACCAAGACCGTCACCAGTGTTGATATAAGCGTTTGTAGATGCACGGTAAACACGACCAGCACCACCAGTAGCAAACAATGTAGCTTTTGCTTGGAATACCGCAATTTTACCAGTTTCCTGGTCAATTGCTGTAACACCTAAAACGTCGCCTTTTTCGTTACGGATCAGGTCAAGCGCAATCCATTCAACGAAGAACTGAGTACCCATTTTCACGTTGCTTTGATAAAGCGTGTGAAGAAGTGCGTGACCGGTACGGTCGGCAGCAGCACATGCACGTGGCACAGCTTTTTCACCGTAGTTTGCTGAGTGACCACCGAATGGACGTTGGTAAATTGTACCATCAGCGTTACGGTCGAATGGCATACCTAGGTGTTCAAGCTCATAAACCACTTGAGGCGCTTCACGAGTCATGAACTCGATTGCGTCTTGGTCACCTAACCAGTCCGAACCTTTTACTGTGTCGTAGAAGTGGTAGTGCCAGTTATCTTCTTGCATGTTACCAAGAGATGCACCAATACCACCCTGCGCTGCAACAGTGTGCGAACGAGTTGGGAATACTTTAGTCAGAACCGCAACTTTCAAACCAGCTTGAGCAAGTTGGTAAGATGCACGCATACCTGAACCACCACCACCAACGATGACAGCATCGAAAGTTTCATGCGGAATATTTGTGTAATCTTCTTTAGGGTTTATAGCGCCCATGATTGTTTCCTATCAATTCGCCCAAAAAATCTGGATCGCCCAGATTGCATATGCAAGTACAGCAATGATCACTGCTGAAGTCAGTACAAGGCGTAAACCTGAAGCTGAAGGACCCATTTGACGAGTAGTCACATAATCCGTGAATACCTGCCACATGCCGATCCATGCGTGTGCAACAAGAGATAAGACCGCCAACAAAGACATGATCTTCATTGGAACTGTCATCATAAAGCCGTACCACTGTTCAAAGTTGAAACCACCATTCAGTAGAATCCAACCCAATACAACAACGGTATAAACAGCTAGAACTACAGCACTGACACGTTGGAGAAACCAATCGCGAGAACCTGAACCTGTTAAACCAGTAGCGCTTTTCATTAGAGTACGATCCATACAAATGCTGCAACAATACCGATTGCAGACAAGATTAATGCGATAGTAGATGCAACACGGCCACTTTCTAGTTCTTCAGCAACGCCAATGTCAGCAAGTAAATGCTTAACACCCGCAATAAAGTGAAAAATCAAGCCGGCGACAAATACCCATACAATGAAACGAACAATGAAACCGTTAAAGATTTCTTGAACTTGCGCAAAACCTTCAGGCGAAGACAATGACTTGTCTAAAATCCATAGAAGGACCGGTACGAGTAAGAATACGATAACACCTGAAAGACGGTGTAGAATTGATGCAATAGCCACGGGTGATTTTAAGTTTACTTCTAAAACTTGACCCATGGACAAATTGACAGGTCTGTTGCTTTTCACAGCGGGCATCCTGTAAGTAAAAACTCCATCCGGAGTTTGTTGGAATTAATTCGAAGGAAAGCTGGCATTCTCAGGCAAATACATGCCTAAAATCAAAACGACACTGAATTATAAAACGTGAACTATTAAAATACAAACGGCTGAATTTGGCTTTTTGGAGAAAAAACCATTAAATAAGAATCATTAACAAAAATAAGTCAGGCTTAATATATTATTCCGCCCTTTCAATTCCTATCTATATGATTGTTTTTAAATAATTAAGATGATCAATTCACTCGGTTTTCAGCCTGCAAGTTCATGTTTGAGTTTTAGACTAAAGACGCACAGTTCCATCACAAATATTATTTAAATCTCTTTTTAATTCAGATTTAAATCAAGCGCCTATATTTAACAGACCAATCACCCCAATTCATCAGCAGCACAGTGATTCAAATAACCTGATGTTAAATAGTGACTTAGTGCATCAGACGATGGGTTTTTCAATCGATTTGAAGCATTTAGATTCAAAAAATCATTCATTTATTTTTATACTGACTACCTTTGCTGCAAAGTTGGGCATTTATTAAGCTATTTTTTAATCAATTAAACCGGATTCAAAATTCAATTAATTGCTTTTATTTATAATTCCACCTGTGAAATTCAGCTTGGTAAAAACGATGTAAGTTATGAGATTTATATAGTTTTAAGCATATTCACCTTAATCTCTCACCATTTCCGCCCGCATTTCTTACTACGAAAAAACGCTTACAAATGCCCCAGGCAGTCTATTTTTTTCTGCACCTCTGCATCAATTTGACTTATTATAGAGGTTTGATGCTGTGATTTTACTGAACTTTTTATACTGAGCGAATGTGACTAACCGCTGTGCGGCCTTCATTTTTTCATCCATAAGTATAATTGACAAAATTTCAGTACTCACTAATCTTATAGCAAATTTTTGATCCGTCCGTTTTGTGCATTAAAAGATTGATAGACAAAGCGGATATACATTCACCAGGACAGGAGATCTATTGAATGTCTGAAGCAACTGGCAAGAAAGCCGTTTTACAGCTTGATGGCAAAGAAATTGAACTACCAATTTACAGCGGCACATTGGGCCCAGATGTAATCGACGTTAAAGATGTGTTGGCTGCAGGTCACTTTACTTTTGATCCTGGTTTTATGGCGACAGCTGCGTGCGAGTCTAAAATCACGTTCATCGATGGTAACAAAGGTGTACTTTTACACCGTGGCTACCCAATCGATCAATTGGCGACTAAAGCTGATTACCTGGAAACTTGCTATTTATTGTTAAATGGCGAACTTCCAACTGCTGAGCAAAAAGAAGAATTTGACGCTAAAGTACGTAACCATACAATGGTTCACGATCAAGTTAGCCGTTTCTACAATGGTTTCCGTCGTGATGCGCATCCTATGGCGATCATGGTAGGTGTGGTTGGTGCGTTGTCTGCGTTCTATCACAACAACCTTGACATCGAAGATGTGAACCACCGTGAAATCACTGCGATTCGTTTAATCGCGAAGATTCCTACGCTGGCAGCTTGGAGCTACAAGTACACCATCGGTCAACCATTCGTTTACCCACGTAACGACCTTGGTTATGCAGAAAACTTCCTGCACATGATGTTTGCTACGCCTGCAGACCGTGATTACAAAGTTGATCCAATCCTTGCAAAAGCAATGGACCGTATCTTCACGCTTCATGCTGACCACGAACAAAACGCGTCTACTTCTACAGTACGTTTAGCTGGTTCTACCGGTGCGAATCCGTATGCATGTATCGCTGCTGGTATCTCTGCACTTTGGGGCCCTGCTCACGGCGGCGCGAACGAAGCTGTTCTTAAGATGCTTGACGAAATCGGCACTGTAGAAAACGTTGCTGGCTTCATGGAAAAAGTGAAAACTAAAGAAGTTAAACTGATGGGCTTCGGTCACCGAGTTTATAAAAACTTCGATCCACGTGCGAAAGTAATGAAAGAAACTTGTGACGAAGTTCTTGGTGCACTTGGCATCAATGATCCACAGCTTGCATTGGCTATGGAACTTGAACGTATCGCCCTTTCTGACGAATACTTCATCAAGCGTAACCTTTACCCGAACGTAGACTTCTACTCAGGTATCATCCTTAAAGCGATTGGTATCCCGACTGAAATGTTTACTGTAATCTTCGCGCTTGCACGTACTGTTGGCTGGATCAGCCACTGGTTAGAAATGCACAGCGGTCCTTACAAGATCGGTCGTCCTCGTCAGCTTTACACTGGCGAAGTTCAACGCGATATCGTTCGTTAATTCGAACCGCGTCGAAAGACTTAAAAAAACCACCCTCTTGGGTGGTTTTTTTAGTGCTGACAAAAGCCTACAAAAAATTGACCTGAAACGTTTTAAAATGAATATATCAAAATCATATTCACGGATTAAGTCACCTAAAAACAGGACGTATATTGAATGCTGTTGTATTTTCTGCCCTTTATTTTGAGATTGGTTCATTTTGAACAGTTTAAGTGCCGCAGTTTAACGCTTGGTGAAATCAAAATTTCCCAACAAGTATTTGGCAACCTGATCGATTATTCCCGCGTTAAAATCATGAATCATCCCTACCTGCCCTGGCAATCCAAACATGTCATTATGGCGCCCAGTGGCTACATACATGTGCGCAATTTAAATTATCGGGAAGATTATTCGCGCGAGAGTTTATCTTATCAGGCGCTATTTATTCATGAGATGGCGCATATTTATCAACATCAATGCCGGATCAATGTGCTTTTAAAAGGGGCATTTTTACAAAGTGCCTATTTTCTCAGCTTGGGAAAATATAATCCGTACAAATATCAATTTAATCCCAACAAATCATTTTCAACCTATAATATTGAACAACAAGGCGATATTGCCCGGGATATTTTTCTAAAAAAAATCCCGAATATTATTTTAAATCCCCAAATAAACAGATGATATTTAATCAGTTTAATTCTAAGCAATATAGCTAAGGCATATTTTAAAAGCCCAAATTTCGACTTCAGCCTTTAAATTTATATACGCCTAGATGCATAAAAAATCAGCATATTTTCTAAGTTTATATAATAACTTTTTTCACTCAATGCCTGTTCTGCTAAATCAGCTCTAGCTTATCGATAAAATTTCGATAAAATAAGCCGGTATGATTATTTTGCATCGCAGATTAAGATTCAATGATCATGCGATAAAAAGTTTTTTATTTAAGCCATTTGGCATTTTATGAATATCGAAGTGCACTCAACTGAATAATTATAATTATAAAAATCAGTAATTTAGTGTATCAACCTATAGGAATAGGATTTACTTGGAATGAAAAGTTTTAAAATTGCGATTGCTCAATTCTCTCCACATGTGGGCAATCTGGATGCAAATACGCAAAAAATGATTGATCTGGCCAATCAGGCTAAAAAAGATAAAGCAGATCTGATTATCTTTCCTGAACTTTCAACATTGGGCTATCCTGCAGAAGACTTATTAATTCGCCCAAGTCTGGTGAAACGCACCAAAGCTACTTTTGAAAAACTGACTGAAGTAAAAGATATTGTCATGGTCTTTGGTTTTGTTAATCAGACTGAAGATGGTCAGCGTTATAACTCGGCTGCTGTCATGAAAGATGGCGAAGTACTGGGTGTTTATAACAAGCAAGTATTGCCAAACTATGGCGTATTTGATGAAAAGCGTTATTTTGGCGAAGGTCATCAGCACTTGGTATTTGAGTATCTTGGACATAAATTTGGCGTACTGATCTGTGAAGATGTCTGGTCTTTAGCCACTGTTCAGCAACTGGCAAAATTGAATATCGACACAGCTTTGGTGCTGAATGCATCGCCATATGAAGTGGGTAAACCACAACATCGCATTGAAACCATGGCGGCCTTGGTCAAACAGCTAAATATCAATCTGGTGTACTGCAACCAGGTCGGTGGCCAGGATGATCTGATCTTTGACGGTACCAGTTTTGTGCTCAACAAATCTGGCGAGGTGGCTTTACAGGCACCAACTTTCCAGGAAAATCTGGCAATTGCAGAATTTAATGCTGAACAACTGCAATTCAGTAAAGGTGCAATTGCACCTGCTTTAGACACCATGGCTGAGATTTATCAAAGCCTGGTCATGGCTACACGTGATTATGTACAGCGTTCTGGCTTCCCAGGTGTGATTCTGGGACTGTCTGGCGGCATTGACTCTGCCCTGACCCTAGCGATTGCTGTAGATGCGCTTGGCGCAGACAAAGTTCAGGCTGTGATGATGCCTTATACCTATACTGCACAAATCAGTGTAGAAGATGCAGCAGCTCAAGCCAAAAATATGGGCGTGACTTTCGGTATTGCTGAAATTAACCCTGTGGTAAGCGGCTTTATGCAGGTGCTATTCCCATTCTTTGGTAATGCTCCAGTCGATGCCACCGAGGAAAACCTGCAAGCACGTTCACGTGGCACCTTGTTGATGGCTCTGTCTAACAAATTCGGTAATCTGGTGCTGGCAACCGGTAATAAATCTGAACTAGCTGTCGGTTATTGCACCCTGTATGGCGATATGGTCGGTGGTTATGCAGTTCTGAAAGATGTGTATAAAACCATTGTGTTTGAACTGGCGAAATATCGTAACAGCATTTCAGAAACTCCAGTGATTCCGGAACGTGTGATTACCCGTCCACCTTCAGCAGAACTGCGTCCAGATCAGGTCGATCAAGACTCTTTACCTGCCTATGACATTCTAGATGCGATCTTGTACTCTTATATTGAAGAAGATATGAGTCAAGACGATATCATTGCCAAAGGCTTTGATGCTGAAGTCGTGAAAAAAGTGATTCGTCTGGTCGATATCAATGAGTACAAGCGCCGTCAAGGTGCCATTGGGCCACGAATCAGTTCACGTTCTTATGGCCGTGAGCGTCGTTATCCAATCGTGAATGGCTGGAAAGCAGGTAGCTAAGACTTCTTCTTTACCATTTAGATTCGAATCGTCCAAGTGAATGCTTGGACGATTTTTTTTATGCGGCAGTAAAATAAAGAATAGCCCCAACATCAAGAAGGAAAAATAATGTTTTGTGGAAACTAAAAATTAGTGGATGCTTCAAATATTTTTTTGTGGTTTGCAGTGCTTTTTAAAAGACAAAAAAAGAGACCAAGCTGAGAGCTTGGTCTTTTAAAATGGTGGCTATGACGAGACTTGAACTTGTGACCCCCGCATTATGAGTGCGGTGCTCTAACCAACTGAGCTACATAGCCGTAAACTGTGTGCGCATTATCGTAATTTCAGCTTCTATCGTCAAGCATTTTAAAACACAAATGTTCAGTCTTTATGCAAATACCGAATAAACTTTTAAATTTTAAACAAAAAAGATTTTTTTAGTATGTAATTCACGCATTCATAGCACCATTTAATTCTTCGAGGAATCATTAGATGTATAAAATCAAAATATTTATTTTACTCATTGGCCTTTCAAGTCTGAGTGCCTGCCAGACCATCTCGCCTATTTTCGTAGATTATAATGGCGTCAGACGTGATGTGGCACAGTGGATTAATCAGCAGCAACTGATGAGCATGCAGCAGAAAAGGTCTTTGGCACAACTCAGCAGAGCACAGCAGAAAATCGAGCGCTATCCGGAATATGAGCAGCCTCAACGACTGGCGGTAACCTGGGAAAATCAGATTGCATTACATTGTGCGCGCTTGCATGTGACAGAACATAAAATCCAGCAGCTACAGCAAAAAATTTATGCAGGTGAAACTCAAACAATTTTAAATCGCTATGAACAGCCGTCACCGCAAATAAAATTAGACTCCACCTCTATTCGATGTGATTAACTGGCATTTTGAATAAACTTATTAATTACATATAAATGATTAACTTAGTCTAAATAAACAACTCGGTTCAATAGCTCTAAACAGGTGCTTGATTCTTTAATCTATTAGATATTATACCTATGTATTTACTTGGTTTTATTTTTATACAATACAGGCTATGATCAAAGTATAAACAACTATTCGTACCCGGTTTAACGCGTCATAATTTTATAACTCTAAATTCCCCTTAGGAGAATTCTAATGCCTTTTGAACATATTTTAGTACCTGTTGACGGTTCAGAAACATCGTATGCTGCAGTGGATAAAGCTGTAGAAATTGCCAAAGCATTTAACAGTAAAGTCACAGTGGTTCAGGTGCTGGCGCTGGACCCTTATATCGCTGCGGAATATATCTCTGCGGCACAAACCAATGACCTGATTGAACGTGCCCGCACTTCTATCCTGAAAACGCTGGATGAAGCCAAAGCAAAATTCTCCGGTGCCGGTGTTGAAGTGGATACACAGCTCCTTGAGGGTCAGGTAATTTATAGCGAGATTGTCAAAGCAGCTAAAGATTTAAATTCTGACCTGATCGTGATTGGTTCTCATGGCCGTACTGGCTTCAAAAAACTGTTCCTTGGCAGCGTAGCGCAAAGCATTCTCGGCCAAGCGGATATTCCAGTAATGGTGATTCGCAACTAAATCATCTTTAAAATCCCCACTTTTCACCAAGTGGGGATTTTTATATCTCTACTCGACCATCCCATTGATAGCGTTTTAAATCCACTCGATCACCTCTAAAACAAATTCCTTCCTGCATGAGTTTTTGCTGCTGAATATTCTGGCCATGTTCGTCCAGTTGCTTCAGACTGATTTTCGCTTGGGCATTGATCACCCGATACCAGGGAATATTAGTGTCCGAATCTAGATGACTTAATACTCGCCCGACCAATCGCGCATGTTTGGGTAAACCTGCCAGTCTGGCAATCTGTCCGTAGGTGGCGACTTTGGCATATGGAATCTGATTGACCACAACCAAAATCATTTCTGTCATTTCCTGATTGGCTGAACTTGTCTGGGTCATTTTCATCTCATTAATAGCTCATTTAAATAAAAGATCACACCTCAACCTATCCACAAAAAGCTAGATGAAAATAATCAAGCCTGATGAAATACGCTAACCCAAGCGATCTCAGCTCACTAACAACAAATCCATAGCATATTGAGATTCTAAGTTTTAACTTTAGAAATTATCCGGATTTTCTAAGCGTTTTACTTCCTGAACCTTATCTGGATGATGCACCGTGGCGACGCCATCTGCATCTTTCTGATCAATCAGAATCTCTGGCTGAAAGATAGTGATGGTCTCATTTCCTTTGGCATCTTCCCCGACAATATAGCGAAAGCCCTTACGGTTCAACTTGTGGCACATACGTTGATACCAGCCTTTAAAGCCCTGCGTTTCTTCATTGGGATTATAATAAAATGCATTCATCACCGCAGGCAGACCCAAGCCACATACCACACCGGATAATAGCACCACAATAAAGGTATAGCCCACCAGAATACTGCTATAGGCTTCCAGCTGAGGAATATTGGCGACCGCCAGAATTAAGGCCAAAGAAATCCCGCCACGTACTCCGCCCCAAGACAGGATGGTCAAACTACCGTTATAGCTTTTCTTGCTGACTTTTGGGAACATGGCAAAGGCCAGATAGTTGGCTGCAAAACGAGCCAAATGCAGAATCACAAAGGCCACCATCCCGCCCAGAACCAGACTGGTGCTCAAGTCTAGAATAAACAACTCCAGACCGATCAGGGTAAACAGGAATGAATTGATAATTCCCTCAACCGTATGCCAGAAATGATTAACGTCACCAATTTCGGCATCTGCCAGAATTTCTTTCCATTTATTGCCAACAATCAAGCCACCAATCACACAGGCAATTGGCGCGGAAGCATGTGCCAGCAAAGCCACCAGATAGGAACCACAAGCCAGCAAGGCCGTGGTCAGAATCAGAGATTCCATTTCATGTTTGCCGCGCAAAATCCGCAAGATCGCAAAACCGAATCCGAGACCAATCAGCACCGCCACGACAATTTCATAAAGCAAGGTTTGCAGCACTGCCAGTACCGTAAAGTTTTCACCTTGCAGGACATTGAGCAAGGTCATAAATAAGGCAATACACATTGCATCATTAAACAGTGATTCGCCTTCAAGCTTGACGATCAAATGATGCGGTGCGCGAACCGAACTCAATACACCTTTGATGCCGATCGGATCTGTGGCGCCCAAGGCCGCCCCAAGTAACAGCAAAACCAGCAAGTCAACATGCTTACCAATCAGGAACTGATAACCATATAACACCACGCCAAAGAACACGGCACAGAATACTAAAGCCAGACCGGCCAGAATACTGATCGGCCGCCAGTGGTTACGCAAATCTGAGACCTTAAACTTCAGCGCAGATGAAGTCAGGATAAAACAGATCACACCATTGATCAGAAAATCATAGAAATCGACGTGACGAACAGCCTGCTCGATATTGTCAATATTGATGCTAAAGAATGGATTACCATGCAGTAAACTGGCGCCCCACTGCAAAATAAAAACAAAGATTGCAGAGACAATAGGGACACCGATCGCTTGCGGAAAGCCTAAAACGCGCTTATTAAACATGGTCGTGGCAATAGACAGAGCAAAGACCACCGTGAGTAGCTGAAGAAAAAAGAAATTTCCCATTCGGTTTCCTAAAATCGGGCGATATGGAGCACTATGCGCCGAGAGGCGTTGTTAAAATAGAGATTTAAATAGCAAGGTATTCTGGCAAAACAAGTTTAGTCCGCTTTTTTATCGAATTGAGTTAAGTTTCTTTTCAGTATTTTCGAATGATGATTTAACATACAGATCAGCACTCGGCTTTTGCTTTCCCATCATTCTATTTTGAATTTTTCTCCCATGCATCAAACTGTCAAAACCATTTTTCGTCTCTGTTTTGCCAGCGTGATTTTTCTGATCACGTTGTCCTTATGTTTTACCTGCTTTGCTAAAATTCAGGAAATTCTGCAAGCAGAACAGCATTATCAGCAAGCCACCAGCATTCCCTTAAAAAGTACAGCCGGCGAGCAGTATGTATTGGTGTCCAATAACCAGCGACCAGATAATGCCATTTTTATTCTGATTGCAGGAAATGGTTATGTGGCCAAAATCAATTGTGAGCATTACAGCGCTTTATGTAGCGATGAAGACAATCAATCGCATACCCGACAAATCCAGAGCGTTGACTTAATCAAAGCGGGAAATCTGTTCTATATTGAAAAAATCCAGTTCAGAGATAGCCGGACCGGCAAAGCAACTGCTTTAGAATATAACAAACAAGATATTCAGCAATTTTATCAAAATGACATGAGCAACCTCAAATATACAGTCTTTGCAATTGCCCTGTTTGCTTTGGCTGCCTTATTTGTCAGTATAAAAATATTAAGAAACTTCCAGCGTTTTCTGAATAAATAAAAAAAGGAGCATCTGCTCCTTTTTTTTTATCGAAGTCATTTAAATATTTTGATTGAAGGTATCACAATTCGCAACCTGACCGGATTTCAAGCCGGTATTAAACCATTGTACCCGCTGCGCGCTGCTGCCATGAGTAAAGCTGTCCGGCACCACCTGTCCGCGAGCACGTTTCTGTAAATAGTCATCGCCAATTTTATGGGCGGCATCCATCGCTTCCTGCACATCACCCTGTTCCAAAAATTGGGTTCGCTCATGATTATGGTAAGCCCAGACGCCGGCCAGACAGTCTGCCTGCAATTCCTGACGCACTGAAAGCTGATTACTTTGCACTTCGCTTGCTTGCTGACGTGCTTGCTGTACTTGAGAAGAAATACCTAAAATCGTCTGGATATGATGCCCCACTTCATGGGCCACGACATAGGCCAGCGCGAAATCCCCAGCCTGATCATTACGAGAAAGTTCAGTCGCATTCTGTTCTCCAGTGATGCCCATTTGACTGCGCATATCTTTAAAGAATGCCGTATCGATATAAACTTTCTGGTCTGCCGGACAGTAGAAAGGTCCCATCGCCGCCTGAGCCGTACCACAACCCGAATTCACAATGCCATTGAACAAAACCAGTTTCGGGGGAACATACTGCTGATTTAACTGCTGCTGAAACACCTGAGTCCAGGTATCTTCAGTATCTGCCAGTACGGTGCCGACAAAATCAATCGACTCCTGCTGTTCCGGTGTCGGATTTTCCAGCCCCCGTGTTTCCGCCGTACCCGATACGCCTTGGGTGACCTGTTTGGTGGTTTGATAAGCTTGCTGTGGATCGACGCCGAAGAATTTCCAGGCCACAAAAGCCACAATCAACCCAATAATACTGATTCCGCCAGCTTTGGCACCACCACCGCGACGGTCTTCTACATTACTACTGACACGACGACCTTTCCAACGCATAGTTTTTTCCTTTTCTTCATCTGCTCAATTTGCAGATATTTTTGCATCTTAAGCTTTTGATGATTTGGGCCAGATTTTTTTAATCAGGCTGATGACCAGCATCACCAGCAGACCCGCTAAAATTCCCACGGCGAAATTAATCAAGGTCGGTGTCAGGGCACCTACAATATTTCCGATACTGGGAATATCCTGTACATAGCTAACACTATCTTCAGTAAAGTGGTGAATAACAGGAATAGCATGATTAATAATTCCCCCACCGACCAGGAACATCGCAGCAGTTCCAACAACTGATAAAATTTTCATCAGAATCGGGGCAAATGCCAACAAGCCGCGTCCTATTTGTTGTTTAAAATCGGACTGCTGCTCGGTCAGATGCAGACCGATATCATCCAGTTTGACAATCAGGGCAACAAAACCATAGACCCCGATGGTCATCACGATCGCGATCAGGCTTAAAACGGTAACTTTGGTCAGCATAGAGGCTGCTGCCACCGTCCCCAAGGTAATCACGATAATTTCAGCCGAAAGGATAAAGTCGGTGCGAATCGCGCCTTTGACTTTTTCATTTTCAAACTGGTGCAAATCTGTTTCAGTCTGGATCAGTTGCTCACGGGCCTGTTCAGCATCCTTGGCCTTCGGTGTATACAAGGTGTGTACGATTTTTTCCACGCCTTCATAACACAGAAACAAACCACCCAGCACCAATAAGGGGTTAATCAGCCAGCCGGCAATAAAGCTGATTAACAAGGCCAGCGGCACTAAAATCAGCTTATTGACAAAAGAACCTTTGGCCACTTTCCAGACTACCGGCAATTCACGATCTGCCCGTACGCCTGACACTTGCTGTGCATTTAAAGCCAGATCATCACCGAGGACGCCTGCTGTTTTTTTGGCTGCCATTTTACTCATCACAGCCACATCATCCAAGACCGTCGCAATATCATCTAATAATAGTAATAAACTGCTCGCCATATTTATTATCCTTATCATATTTCAGTTTATTTTAATCAAAATTCTTAAAAATATTGTATTCACTTGTTTAATTAATAAGATTTTTTTAATACAGCTTTTTTTCTGGCTGACAATCAAAAACAGAATACCGTACAATGTTGCCATTCGTTAAAATACAGCTGTAGTACTGACTACCCTTTGGAATAAATAATGAGTAATCAAGATAATCGTCCAGTGATCTTGACGGGCGACCGTCCTACCGGACAACTTCACCTCGGCCACTTTGTCGGTTCATTACGCTCTCGTGTAGGCCTGCAAGATTCTCACCATCAACACTTGTTACTTGCTGATGCTCAAGCACTCACCGATAATGCCGATAATTTTGAAAAAGTACGTCGTAACATTATTGAAGTGGCGACGGATTATCTGGCTGTCGGTATTGATCCAACTAAAACCACAATTTGTGTTCAGTCATGCTTACCTGCCTTAAATGAACTGACCATGCTATATCTCAACTTTGTGACTGTTTCACGTCTTGAGCGTAACCCGACCATTAAATCTGAAATCCAGATGCGTGGTTTTGAGCGTGATATTCCAGCCGGTTTCTTGTGCTACCCGGTGGCTCAAGCTGCTGACATTACAGCATTTAAGGCAACGGTTGTTCCTGTGGGTGAAGATCAAATTCCAATGATCGAACAGACCAACGAAATCGTGCGTCGTTTAAACCGTCAAATTGGTCATGACCTGCTACCAGAATGTAAAGCATTGCTTTCCAATGTAGGCCGTTTACCTGGTTTTGATGGTAAAGCAAAGATGTCGAAATCTTTGGGCAATACCATTGTGCTGGATGCGACAGATAAAGATATCAAGAAAGCTGTCAACGCCATGTATACCGATCCAAATCACCTGCGTATTGAAGATCCAGGTCAGGTCGAAGGCAACGTGGTATTCACTTATCTAGATGCTTTTGATCCAAATAAAGAAGAGCTGGAAGAACTTAAAGCCCATTATCGTCGTGGTGGTTTAGGCGATGGTACAGTGAAAAAACGTCTGGAAGGCATTTTAAAAGAATTGATCGGTCCGATTCGTGAGCGTCGTATTGAACTGGCTAAAGATCCAGACTACATCATGGATATTCTGAAAACCGGAACTGATAAATGTCGCGATATTACTCAGGCGACTCTGGATGAAGTTAAATCTGGACTCGGCGTATTCCATTTTTAAATATAAAAAATTGCTTTTAAAAGCTCTTCTGATGAAGAGCTTTTTTATTTAAGTTGAAAATGCGCAGTAATAATGCAAATATCCCCACATAATCTCCATAGTTTTAACCTTATTTAACATGTATTAACATGAATACTGATGAGTCATATGAGAATGCGTCCTATTATGGTCATATCCAGTAAGGAATCAGATTTAACTTTCTCCACAGTTAATGAAGTAGTTTGAAAGACATTCCTTTTTCTACGCAATGACAACCCCAATCATTGCGTTTTTTTTGTCTTTAATTTTTGAATCTATTTTATTTCAAGTATAAAAAAACCCGCCAGAGCGGGTTATTTTGAATTTAGCATTTAAGCATTTTTATGACGCATATGCGGGAACAAGATCACATCGCGGATACTTGCTGCATTAGCAAAGATCATCACCAAACGGTCAATACCAATACCCTCACCTGCTGTTGGAGGAAGACCGTATTCCAATGCTTCTACAAAGTCTGCATCGTAGTGCATGGCTTCATCATCACCCGCATCTTTTTCCGCAACCTGTGCCTGGAAACGCTCAGCCTGATCGATTGGATCATTTAACTCCGAGAAGCCATTGGCCAACTCACGGCCACCAATAAAGAATTCAAAACGGTCGGTAATGTGTGGATTGTGATCATTACGGCGTGCCAATGGAGAAGTTTCCGCTGGATATTCTGTAATGAACGTCGGCTGACGCAATTTGGTTTCTACGGTTTCTTCAAATACCATGGTTTGCAGTTTGCCCAGACCAAAACCTGGTTTCACCGGCTCTTTCAATTCTTCCTGAAGGAATTTTGCCAGGAACTCACGGTCATTGACATTTTCAGGGGTAAATTGCGGGTTATTTTCCAGAATTGCATCGAACATTGAAATTTTCTTGAATGGCCCTTTGAAGCTATACACTTCATCGCCATAAGGCACATCAGTGGTACCCAAGATATCAATCGCCAGACGCTCTAGCATCTGTTCGGTCAATTCCATCAAGTCTTTGTAATCTGCATAAGCTTGGTAGAATTCGATCATGGTGAATTCAGGGTTATGACGCGTAGAAACACCTTCGTTACGGAAGTTACGGTTAATTTCAAACACACGTTCAAAACCGCCCACCACTAAACGCTTTAAGTAGAGTTCTGGCGCAATACGCAGGAACAATGACATGTCCAGTGCATTATGATGTGTTTCGAAAGGACGTGCCGATGCACCGCCTGGAATCACATGCATCATTGGCGTTTCAACTTCCATATAGCGTTTTTCGGTCAGGAAGGCACGGATACCCGCTACGACTTTGGCACGAATCTCAAAAGTTTTACGTGTTTCTTCGTTAACAATCAGATCAAGATAACGTTTACGATACTTTACTTCAGTATCGTTCAAACCATGGAACTTGTCTGGAAGCGGACGTAATGATTTGGTCAGTAATTCAAAATGTTCGATGTGTACATACAGATCGCCTTTACCCGAACGACCGATATAACCTTCGACTGCGATGATATCGCCAAGGTCCAGACCTTTAATGGTAGCCAGTACATCTTCAGCGAGTTCTTTACGCGCAACATAAAGCTGGATACGACCTGTCATGTCCTGGATCACGATAAATGAACCACGGTTCAACATCACACGACCGGCAACTTTGACGTAGACCTTTTCGCCTGCTTCAATTTCTTCTTTAGATTTATCAGCGAACTGGTCTTGTAAATCTTGGGCATAATGCTCACGCTTAAAGGTATTCGGCCATGGGCTCTTACCTGTTTCTTGTGCCTGAGCTTCGATTTGCTTTAACTTGGCATGACGCTGTGCAATTAAATCGTTTTCGGAAATGATTTGTTCAGAAGTCGATTGAGCGTTAGTTTGCGTCATCTCTGCCTCGAATAAGATTAGTTAAAAAATAGAAGTTGCATAGAATAGCAGAAATCCTTCTCAAATCGTAGCGTAAACACTCTCAGGAACCGGCTTTTCTTTGGAAAAATCCACTATCCTGCTATTTACACCATTCGGTTCAGCCCTTCTGTCACTCTTTTAAATTGCCTTTCTTCAACCTTTTGCAGCACCCAGCTGCTCTCTGTTGGGATTAAAGTCTAAACCAGACAGGTCTTATATAAAATCATCGCACTACAAATCTGCGGCTTAGACCAATAGCTAACTGCCTTGTATACCCAGACGTTCTACAATGACGCTCAGCTTCAAGATGATGTGCCAATCAACAAATAACCAATATGGCATGTCCCATAAAAATGAGTAATGTACTATGTCTAAGATTTTGTTTATACATGGCTTAGATTCCTCCAGAGAATCCACCAAGTTCCATGCCATTGATGTGGTACACAAGTACTGTATCGATGTCGATTACCGAAATCTGAGCTATAGTTCGGTCGCCGAGTTTTATCATGAGATGATTGAAACCATCAAACCAG
The DNA here is from genome assembly GCF_048957595.1 of Acinetobacter sp. AS5. Taxonomy (NCBI): domain Bacteria; kingdom Pseudomonadati; phylum Pseudomonadota; class Gammaproteobacteria; order Moraxellales; family Moraxellaceae; genus Acinetobacter; species Acinetobacter sp. AS5. The sequence continues at coordinate 188,787 of NZ_JARDAL010000001.1, forward strand.
ATATTCTGGTCGGCCACAGTCTTGGCGGTTATTGGGCACTGAAAATGTCACAGGCGTATCAAATTCCCTGTGTAGTGGCTAATCCCATTTTGCAGCCTAACTTCCGCGATGATTATCCGCCGATTGGGCATCACGATTTACAGCATGACATTCCTCAATTTGCCTATCTTGAACTGGGCGATGAAATTCTGGATATGCATGCGGTTCAGACACAACTTGAAGACTATATGCAAATTCAGGCAGTTGATGGCGGCCATCATCGTCTGGAACATCCTGAGCAAATTAATACGCTGATTCAGGAAATCGAAGATCATTTTATCAGGCAATAAAAAAGCCCCACAATTTCGGGGCTTTTTTACAAAAAATTATGACTTAAGCAACTGCAGCTTCAGGCTGAGATTTGTCATCCAATACTGACCAGATATCCAGGCCTAATTCAGCATGCAGGTCAGGAAGATCAAGGAAGATACTTGCACCAAGTACTTCATGTTGACATTTTTGAGCCAGTTCATTCACTGCTTTTAAGGTTCCGCCACTTGCCAGAACATCATCCACAATAATTACTTTCTGGGACTGAACTTCCGCAGACATTTCTAAACGATCCAGACCATATTCCAGGCTATAACCCACACCGACCACTGGAGGTGGCAATTTACCTGCTTTACGCACCAACAATAAGCCTTTGCCTGTACGTTGTGCCAACAAGCTTGCCAACACAAAACCACGCGCTTCAACCGCAATAAAGCTTTCTACTTCTGCCAGTTTGTCAGCAGGAATGCTGGCAATCAAAGCGTCAGTCAATGGACCAATATTGCTCATGAAAAGTGGGGTCAAATCAAAGAAGCAAATTCCTGGTTTTGGAAAATCTTGGACCGTACGAATGTGAGACCACAAAGAAGTAGACAAATTGCTCATGGGAGATCTTAAAAAAAGAAAAGGAATATGGGAATTTTAAACCTATTTGAGTAGAGCGGACAAGCCAAGCTGTCTAATAAAAACCCGAAATTTAATCACAAGCTATTGATTTTATTATATTGATTTATTTTAAAAATATTTAATATAGATTTTTCTTATCTTAAAATATCTAAATATTGAGATTTTTACTGCACGACTTTGGTCTATAGCCGCTTATTTGTGCTGAATTTGGTCATTGTCTCGACACCAAATCCTGCAATAAACTGTACCAGCGCGAGGACTGAGACGGATTACCACATAAATCGGCTATCTCGGGGCAATTCTGCTGCTAATTTCGCTGATTAAGCTTTTATTCACTTTACTTTCTGAATAGAACTGCGTAAAAATTTAGCCAAATATGTTCACTGTTAAAAAGTCATATTCTTTTAGAGTCTTGCCTTTTATGGATTTTAAGCTGACGCCTACAGTTGCTCAGTTTTGGAGAGTTACATGAGAAAGTTTCAATGCATCGTATGTGGATGGATTTATGATGAGGCAGAAGGTTGGCCTCAAGACGGGATCGTGGCAGGCACCAAATGGGAAGATATCCCGGATGACTGGACCTGTCCGGATTGCGGCGTGTCTAAAGTCGATTTCGAAATGATCGAAGTCTAATCACGTCCAGTTAAAGACCATATCCATATGGTCTTTTTTTATGCCTTTCAATCATTTATACAGCATGGAGCTCTACCATATGGAAACAACTATGCATCCTATCGTCATTATTGGTTCAGGTATGGCGGGTTATGCCGTAGCACGTGAATTTCGTAAACTCAATCCAGAACATGAATTGCTGATGATCTGTGCGGATGATGCGGTCAATTATGCCAAACCGACGCTTTCCAACGCTCTGGCCGGCAATAAAGCACCTGAACAAATTCCACTGGGCGATGCAGCTAAAATGTCAGCACAGCTGAATATGCACATTGAACAGCATACTTGGGTCAAAGCGATTCATCCGGAAGATCATCAGCTGGTTGTGGAAAAAGATGGTCAGGAAAGCACGCAACATTATAGCAAACTGGTATTAGCCGTCGGTGCCAATCCGGTACGTCTGGCGATTGCTGGTGATGCCAGCGATGACATTCATGTCGTCAATAATTTGAGTGACTATAAAGCTTTCCGTAGCAACCTGGCAGCACGTGAAGACAAACGTGTAGTGATTTTAGGTGCAGGCCTGATTGGCTGTGAATTTGCCAATGACCTGCAAAATACCGATCATCAGGTTACGGTCATTGATTTGGCGCCTCAGCCGCTTGGCCGTTTATTGCCAGAACATGTTGCCACAGCATTCCAGAAGAATCTTGAAGAAACCGGCATTCACTTTGTCCTGGGCACAACAGTCGAAAAAGTCTCTCGTGCGGACAATGGTGATTATCTGGTCACGCTGGCCAACGGTCAGTCTTTGGTCGCTGATGTAGTGTTATCTGCGGTGGGCTTACAGCCGAATATTTCTTTGGCGAAACAGGCAGACGTACATACCAGTCGCGGAGTTTTGACCACCGCACAACTGGAAACCAACCAGGCCGACATCTATGCTGTAGGTGACTGTGCCGAGGTCAATGGAACTTTATTGCCTTATGTCATGCCGATCATGCAACAAGCCCGCGCTTTGGCAAAAACCTTAAACGGTGAACATACCGCTGTACATTATCCGGCTATGCCAGTGGCAGTCAAAACGCCTGCTGCACCTTTAACGGTATTACCTGCACCAGTTGATGTTGATGTCACCTGGGAAACTGAAGAGTTTGACGATGGCATGCTGGCTAAAGCGTTCGATGCTAACGGCACCTTACGTGGTTTCGTGCTTTTGGGCGCCACTGCAGCCAAACAGCGTCTGGCCTTGACCAAACAGGTTCCTGACTTGATTCCTGCTGCGGTTTAGAGGTTTAATAGCAAGGATATTTTTTAAACGAAATATCCTTTAATTAGGACAGCGACTATGTACAGCGCAGCACAGTTTAATCTTTCCCCTTATACCTCGTTCATGCATGAAACCAAGGTTGATCTTGGCAATGGGATCCAACTACATGTCGAGGTTGGTGGAAATCCGGAACATCCCACCATTTTGCTGATTATGGGGCTGGGTGGGCAAATGCTGTACTGGCCTGACTTTTTCTGTAAGTCACTGATTGACAATGGTTATCACATCATCCGTTTTGATAATCGTGATATTGGCCTGTCTTCAAAAGTTCATCACAAAGGTCCACGCCTGAATACTCTGAAAATGATGAGCCGGTTTGTGCTGGGTCTGGGTAATCAGGGTGCACCTTATGATCTGTATGATATGGCCGAAGATGTCAGTCTGTTGATTGAAAAAATGCAGCTGGAACAAGTCTATGTGCTGGGTGCTTCGATGGGCGGTATGATTGCCCAGATTCTGGCCGCGCGTTATCCGGACAAAGTCAAAAAACTGGGCTTACTGTTTACCAGTAATAACCAGCCGATGTTGCCACCGCCCTTCCCTAAGCAACTCTTTAGTTTGATTGACAAACCGGCTTCAACAGATGAAGATGGCATTGTTGATCATAGTTTGAAACTGTTTAAGATCATCGGCTCACCAGGTTATGTCAATCATCTGGAAGCGGTGCAGACCGCCCGTAAATTATATAAGCGAAGTTACTATCCTGCTGGTGTACTTCAACAGTTTTTAGCAATATTATGTACAGGCTCATTGCTGCAACTGGACAAGCAAATCAAACAAGAAACCCTGGTGGTCCATGGTTCTCGAGATCGATTGCTGCCTCCTAGCCATGGCAAGGCCGTTGCGAAAGCAATTTCAGGGGCTAAATTTGAATTAATTGATGGAATGGGGCATGATATCCCACCGCATTTTATTCCATATCTTAGCGAATTATTTGCTGATCATTTTAAATCATAAACATTAGGACACTATGGCTGCATTACCATCCCTAAGACAGCTGTCATACCTCGTAACACTGTCAGAGACGCTACATTTTACAGAAGCTGCTCGCCGCTCCTTTGTCACCCAGTCTACCTTGTCTGGCGGCATCATGGAGCTGGAGCGTTTACTCGGTGGCGTACTTGTTGAACGCGACCGCCAGAATGTTCGTTTAACGCCTCTTGGTGAACAAGTGGTTGCACGCGCACGTGTTCTACTGGCCGATGCTCAGGACCTAATGCGTTTAAGTCGTGAGATGAGTGAACCTTTAACCGGTGATCTACATCTCGGCGTCATTCCAACAATTGCACCTTTCCTATTGTCCCAGCTGCTGGATGAAGTGCATAAGCAATTACCAAAAATCCAGTTGCATCTGCATGAAGCGCAAAGTGAAAAGATTGTAGAAAAGCTGGAACATGGCAACCTGGATATGGTGGCTTTGGCATTGCCTTTCGACACCCGTGGTCTGAAAGTTGCTGAAATTGCCAAAGAGAATCTGTATCTGGTTTACCAAAAATCTGATCAGCATGCTGCACAAGCAAACTCTTTAGAAGATCTGGATCTGTCTCGCCTGATGTTACTTGAAGAAGGTCATTGCCTGCGTGATCATGCCTTGAGTGCCTGCCCGATTGGTGAGCGTAAAAATGATCACCGTTTAAAAGCCAGCTCACTGCCGACTTTAATCGAAATGGTGTCTGCAAATCTGGGCTTTACCCTGCTGCCTGAAATTGCGATTCATACCAATATGGTGAAAGCCAATCCTGAGATTCAGGTAAAAGCGATCGATTCAGCCCCAAGTCGTACCCTGGCATTGGTAACCCGTAAAAGCACACCGCTGCAAAGCGAGTTTGATGTGCTATTACAGATTTTCCAGAAAATCACTCAGCACGATGCTGCCTGATCTATAGATAATAAAAAGGAGCACATGTTGCTCCTTTTTTATATCTTGAATTGAATGCATCCAGTCCGCCTAGAAACTTAGAATCTCTACATTTCAGCTAAATCACTATTCTTTGGGATAGGCATTTGCATCTGCCTGATTCACAGTATAGCTCTCTATCGCATCTACAGGATCGCGTTTTATTGGCTAGCCTTTTGCCTGCACCGGTTTTAGTGATTCGTTCACCGACTGGACTCGACCTGTCAAAAATCCAGACCGTGCTACAGCAACTCGGCTATCAGCCAGATATGCTGCTGTATGCGGACAATATGCTGTCCGCACAATCCATGATTACTGAACATCTGCCCAACCTGATTCTTTATCATGCAGCAACAACTTCAGAGATCAGTTTGATCCTTCAGCTGAAACAGCAAAGCCCGTACCCGCCTGTTATTGCCATATTCAATACGGATTCCATAGCAACGATCTATTCTGCTTTATTATCCGGAGCAGATAGCTATATGCAGCATCATGATTCATTACAGCAGTTCGCTGAGAGTCTAAAAATTGTCTTACGCGGCGGAGCCTACATTCATACTGAACTGGCAGACTATATCCTGCACCAGCCCATTGCTAAAACCTGTCTTAACCTCGCTGAATTGCAGTTATTAAAATTATTGAGTCAACATAAATTGCAAGCCGAGCGACAAGATCAGCTCGAGATGAAAGATTATCAGATGTATAGTCGGGTCAAACACATCTATCGAAAACTGTTCAGACTCAGCTTGAACAGTTAAATTCTATGTTTGGAATAAAAAAGGGGCTGAATATTCAGCCCCTTTAAATACTTAAACTTATTTAAACAGCTCTAACAGAATACGTTGTGCATTATGCGGTTTGTTACCTTCTTTTGGCTGTGCCCGCAGCCAGGTGCCATCACCTTGCAATAACCAGGATTGCTGATTGTCTTTCAGGTAATTCAACAGACCTTGTTGATAGATACGTTTTTTCAAGGCTTCATCTTCGACCGGGAAACAGGCTTCGACCCGATTAAACAGGTTACGATCCATCCAGTCTGCACTTGAACAGTAAATACGTGAATTGCCATTATTGCTGAAATAATACACGCGGGTATGTTCCAGGAAACGTCCGACAATTGAACGCACCCTGATATTTTCCGACAGACCAGGCAACCCCGGACGCAAACTGCAAATCGAGCGAATAATCAGGTCAATCTGCACCCCCGCCTGAGAGGCTTCATAGAGTTTGTTAATCAACTGCATTTCGGTCAGCGCATTGACTTTGACAATAATCTGCGCCGGTTTCCCTGCTTGAGCATAGGCAATTTCATTATCGATATAGTTCAGTAACTGGGCATGCAAGGTAAATGGCGCATGTAGCAGCTTTTTCAGCTTGGCCATTTTCCCCATACCGGTCAGTTCCTGGAAAATACGATGCACATCTTCACACAGATCCTTATCCGTCGTTAACAGACCATAATCGGTATAGATTCGCGCATTGCCGGCGTGATAATTACCGGTGCCCAGATGCACATAACGCACCAGTTTGTTATTTTCCCGGCGCACGACCAGAATCATCTTGGCGTGAGTTTTGTAACCGACAATGCCGTAGACCACGACCGCACCCGCTTCTTGCAGTACATTGGCGACTTCAATATTGGATTCCTCATCGAAACGCGCACGCAATTCAATGACTGCGGTGACTTCCTTGCCATTACGAGCAGCTTCAGCCAGCACCTGGACAATTTCAGAATCTGGCCCACTACGGTATAAGGTCTGCTTGATCGCCAGCACTTGCGGATCGCGTGCCGCTTCACGTAATAATGAAATCACCGGCGCAAAAGATTCAAAGGGATGATGCAGCAAAATATCCTGCTTCTGCATCGCACTAAAAATATTTTCAGATTTTTTCAGTACTTTGGGAATGATCGGCGTATGCGAGTCATAACGTAAATGTGGACGCTTAAAGTTAGACAGCAAACGTGCCAGATTGACCGGGCCAGCAACTTTATAAAGCTGCTCGTCGTCCAGATCAAATTCATTGAGCAGATATTCATAAATATGCTGCGGACAATTTTCTGTCACTTCGAGACGTACCGCACGACCAAAACGGCGTGAACTGAGCTCGCCTTTGAGCGCCTTGGCCAGATCTTCGACATCTTCATTCAAGGCCAAATCGGCATTTCGAGTGACACGGAACTGATAACAGCCAGTCGCCGTCATCCCCGGGAACAGATCAGACACATGCTCATGAATAATCGCCGACAGCATCACATGATGTTCTTTTCCATCGGTCAGTTCATCCGGTAAACGCACCACGCGTGGCAGTGAACGCGGTGCAGGTACCACAGCCAGATCAATCTGACGGCCAAAGGCATCTTTCCCTTCCAGCGTGACAATAAAGTTCAGTGATTTATTCACCAGTCGCGGGAATGGATGCGCTGGGTCTAGGCTGATTGGCGTGAGGACGGGAGCCACCTGCTCCTGAAAATATTTTTTGACCCAGGCAGATTGTGCTGGGGTCAATTCACCACGGCGCAAGAAGCAAATATCTTCCTCACGCAATTTTGGCAAAATTTCTTCATTTAAAATACGGTATTGACGTTCAATGGCGGCATGCGCCGTTTTAGAAATCTGTTCTAAAACCTGCTTTGGAGTCAAGCCATCCGGACTCCGGCTTTCATTGTCCAGATCCAGTTGTTCCATCATCCCGGCGACCCGGATTTCAAAAAACTCGTCCAGATTACGCGAGAAAATCAACAGGAAATTCATGCGTTCGAGCAATGGATGTAAAGGATCGACAGCCTGTTCCAGGACACGTAAATGGAAGTCTAGGATAGACAGTTCACGATTAATATAACGATCATTATATGTATATTCGGGCTGTGCTGAAGTTGTGCTGGCTGCCGTATTCATATCAAACCTATGCGGATTTAAAATTGTGCTTATCGCTCCAAGTATGCTTCAAATTGATGACAATTTCATAAAAAAAAGCCCAAATAATTGGGCTTTCTCTTCAAATCATCAATTAAGGTAATTCTGCATAGCGCATATAGCGCTGAATCATCCGCTTACGTGCATTTAATGCAGAGGAATTGCGATGATCCTGGAAATATTTCGGATTGGTCAAAATGGCAGCCAGAAAGATGGCTTGATCCCGGGTCAGGCTTTGCGCAGTTTTACCAAAATAATGTTTGGCCGCCGCTTCAACGCCGTAGATATTTTCCCCGAACTCAATCGAGTTTAAATAGACTTCCAGAATCCGTTCTTTCGACCACATGCGTTCCATCATCCAGGTCGCGACAGCTTCTTGTCCTTTACGTACAAATGAACGCTTGTTGACAAGGAAGAGGTTTTTCGCCAATTGCTGGGAGATTGTCGAACCACCGGCCACTACACGGCCCTGATTTCTGTTCTTATTCAGCGCAGTTTGAATTCCGTCCCAGTCAAAACCATGGTGATGAATAAATTTTCCATCTTCTGCAGTGACGATGGCACGTTTCAGATTCAGGCTGATTTCGTCATAGGGACGCCACTGATGCTGAATCGCTTTGGAAGGTTCTGTCCAGTAATCAATCCGCATCATCATGGTAGTGTTCACCGGATTGGTTCGCCACCAGGCCAGACTGGCAAAGATCCACAATTGAACCAGCAGAATCACACTGACGATGACGAGCATCGTGCGGATCAGAAAGGCTTTCATGTCAGTGCGTTACTCCTGAAAATTTAATTTTTCGTGTTAAGCTTATTCGAAATATACAATCACAGCAAAAAAATAGCATGTCTGAATACTCTCCCCCTGTCGAACATCGCAAACTTGAAATGCATCTCTGGTGGATCACCGCCATCTTAATCGGGATCAATGTTGGATTATTTGGCTGGCAAGCCATCAATGGCATGGATGTTAGCCAGCCGAGTACCCGAGACGCTATTCTCTGGGGTGCCGATTATGCACCTTTAACCTATTTAGCGGAACCCATGCGCTTGTTTAGCAGCATGTTTTTTCATTTTGGCCTGATTCACCTGATGTTGAATATGTGGGCCTTGTATATTTTTGGTAGTGTTGCCGAACAACTGTTTGGCCGGATGTATTTTATTGGCCTGTATGTGTGTGCCGGACTGATGGGCAGCCTGCTCAGTGGCTATATGAACATTCAGGACAGCTATAGCCTGATCGAAGGCGGTGTGGCTAATCCCGATTTATTGCCTGCAGTCAGTGCCGGCGCATCTGGTGCTGTGATGGGACTCGGGGCTTCACTTACGGTGCTGGCCTTATTGCCAATGCTGCCACAGCAACGTTTTATTCTGGATAAAAAAACCCTGGTGACGGTGATGGGTCTAAACCTCGCGCTGGGCTTTATGATCAGCGGAATCAACAATGCCGCACATATTGGCGGCATGCTGATGGGGGCTTTTCTCACCTTGCTCTGGTACATCGGGCAAAAAATGCAGCGTAGCCACCTGTTCAATCTGATTGCCCTGCTTGTCGGTTTCGGCCTTTGTGTGATGCTTTATCAACATAACTTGGCCTTACTCGAACCCATTCGTCCACTGTGGCAAGAGATTCTGGAAATGATGCAACAGCAACTAAAACTTTAACTTTCAGTCAGTTTAAAACCGCGGAGATGAATCTTATTGATTCATCTCGCGCAAGCTTTGTAAAGGCGGAATATCCGACAGATAACTCAGACGATATCGGCCAATCAGCGCACATAAAGCGGTCATAAAGATCGGCAGGATAATCCAGATTTCCCAATGCGGCTGAATCATTAAATCCATTTTATAACTGGCAATCGCACTGATCACTTCGGCAAACAGGCAGGAAACTATTCCGGCAAACAGCCCAATAAAACCAATTTCCAGACTCATCATGGTTTTCAGTTTCTGCTTGGAACTACCGAATGATCGGAGCAAAGCTACTTCACGTTTGCGTTCGTCCATCAACAGGTTCAAACAGGCCATCAGCACCAGAAAACCGGAAATGCTGACCAGTACTGCCAGAATGGTCACGATTTGCACTAGCACATTCACAATGCGTTTGATCTCTTCCAGAATCAGGCTGACATCAATAAACACCGTGTTGGAAAATTGCTGGATCACAGACACCAGTTTGCCCTTATCTACCTCCGGGACATAAAAACTGCCCAGATAACTGCCGGCATTGGCATCCATGGTATTGGGTGCAAAGATAAAGAAAAAGTTGGGACTAAAACTTTCCCATTCGACGGTTCTTAGATTAACGACTTTAGCTTCCAGTATCCCTTCCGGCAGGCTGAAACTGAGTTTATCTCCAATCTTGATCCCTAACTCTTCAGCAGTATTGGCTTCGACCGATACGGTGCCGACTTGTTTTAATACCGCGTCACCACTGACAATCACATTATCCTGAGGATAGCGGTTTGACTGGGTCAGATTCAGCTCACGTCTTAAAGTATTGCTACTTTTAACCAACTCTTCGGCAAATGGCTGATCATTTTTGGCGACCAGACGCCCACGGACATTTGGATATAGCGGTGTGCTTTTCCAGCCATTCTGCTCAAGTTGGGCTTTGAGATCCGGCATATCAAAAGGCGGTAAGCCATAAACAAACTGGTTCGGCGTACCTTCCGGTAACTGTTGCTGCCAACGATCTAGCAGATCGGTACGCAAGACTGCCAATACTGTAATCAGGCTCAAGCCCAAGGCTAAAGCCGTAATCTGCAAGGCGGTCTGAGAAGGTGTGCGTACATAGGCTGACAGATTCAGCTTCATATTCCGCAGCAGTTTCAACACCCCCCATACCGTCAGATACAACACCGCACATAACACAATAATCGCGCCAATCACCCAGGCGGTCAGCAAAAGATTTTCAGTCAAAATCACACTAAAAATAATCAGGCTGAGCGTTCCGGTCAGCAGCATCCACAGCATAGATTGCACTGATTTTTCCTGCTGGCGGATCACCCGAATCGGTGGCGTATTCAGCAGTTGCAATAAGCTTGGCATCACAAAACCGAGTAACACTACAGCACTGGTCAGCATCGCGACCGGCAATGGGCCGAGCAACATTGCGATAGCGGAAAACTCAATCTGCAAATTCGGAATCAGCTGCAACATCAACTGTAACAGGCCATAACCCAGACTGATCCCGACCACGGTACCAATTAGCATCGCAATCAACAGCACCATCCCGAGTAAAGCCAGATAAGCCGACAGAATCTGCTGCTTGGTGGCACCGATACAACGCATCAAGGCAATATGATCCTGATTCTGCTGCACATAGCGCTGCGCGGTTAAGGCTATAGCAATCCCGCATAATAGAATGGTCAGAATATTGGCCAGTTGCAGGAAAGTGTCCAGATTGGCGATTGGCTTCATCAAGCGGGTATTGCCTTCACTGGCATTGCGTAACCTGAGACTGCTTTGCTCCTCAAACTCCTGCCCTTGTACTTCCGCTGGCGTTTCAGCCGAGCCGTTTGCTGACTTGACCTGCTGCTTGAACAGGGCTTCATATTGTTGGGTATCATCCGGACGGCCAGCCATGAGTAAGCGATATTCAATCCGGCTCCCTACCTGAATGGCATTAGTTCGTGACACATCCGCCTGGGAGATAATCACCGTTGGTGAAAATCCGGAAAATCCAAGCTCCTGATTGGAGTCCTGTTCAATCTTGGCGGTGACTTTGAATGCTGCATCGGCAATATTGAGCTGATCCCCCAATTTGACTTTGAGCAAATCCATGGCTCGTGGACTGAGCCAGATTTCACCAGACTGAATCGACTTTTTTGCCGGTTGCACCCGCAGTTCGCCACGCAAAGGAAAAGCCTGATCAATGGCTTTGACATTGACCATGACAAACTGCGCATCGGTATAGGCCATACTGCTAAAGAAAGTGACTTCTGACTGCTTTAAATCCAGCTGCTTGGCCTGATCACGCCACTGCTTTGGCAACGGCTCATTATCTGAAAGCACCAGATCACCAGCCAACATTTCTGCTGCCTGCAAGGCGACTGCATTTTGGATCTGCTCGTTACTAAACTTGAGTGCAGTAGTCGCACTGATCGCCAGTGTTAAGGCAATAATCAGCAGATAAATCCCGGTGGTTTTAAAGCTTTGCGTCAGTAAAGGACGAAATAATGGATTCATTTCATCCTCCACTCGGATGTTCAATCAGCTCGCTATTCAGCAGTTCAAAATGCCGCTGACACTGCTGTGCCAGTTTGCGATCATGCGTGACCAGCACCAAAGTCGTCCCCAGTTCCTGGTTTAGTTGAAAGAGTAGTTGTTCAATTTCTCTGGCCGTTTCACCATCGAGATTGCCTGTAGGTTCATCGGCAAAAATGATTTTTGGTTCACTGACCAGTGCACGAGCGATGGCTACACGCTGTTGTTCACCGCCAGACAGTACTTTCGGCGTTTGCTGCGCCTGTCGATCCAGACCGACTTTATGTAGTAATGCCAACGCCTTTTGCTCAGCTTCTGCATATTTAAAACCAGGTTGCAAACGTAATGGCAGCATTACATTTTCAAGTGCAGTCAGGTGCGGTAAGAGCTGAAAAGACTGAAAGACAAACCCGATATTTCTTAAACGTACCAGTGCACGTTGTTCTTCATTCAAGTTAGACACTGATTCGCCACAGACCATAAGCTGACCTGAACTTGCCTGATCCAGTGTCGCCAGAATACCCAGTAATGTGGATTTTCCGGAACCGGAACGACCGGTAATTGCCACCTGCTCCCCGGCCTGAATCTCCAGATCAAGATCCTCAAAAATGGTGAGCTGTTTTTGTGAAAGTTGTATCTTTTGTGTCAATTTCTGGGCAGAAATAATAGCCTGTGGCATGATGGTCGAATCGTTGCTGCTTTGAATCATACGTGTCCTATATGAAAGATCTTAATCAGAAAACTCGGCTATTGCCTTACTTTTTTTTGCTCAGTCTGTGCCTGTTACCTCTTGGGGTTTCAGCAAAGACGATTATGATTTTAGGTGATAGTTTAAGTGCAGGTTATGGTATCCAGCCCCAGCAAGGCTGGGTACATTTATTACAAAAGCGTTTAGAGCAACAGTATCCGAAACAGCATAAAGTGGTCAATGCAAGTGTCAGTGGCGAAACCACCAGCGGAGCACTGGCCAGACTACCAAAATTGCTGCAGACGCATCGTCCAGACCTTGTGGTCATTGAGTTAGGTGGCAATGATGGCTTGCGTGGACAACCACCGCAAATGATTCAAAAAAATTTAGCCAGCCTGATTCAACAGAGTCAGAAAACCAAAGCCAAGGTCATCGTATTTGGTATGAAAATGCCGCCTAATTACGGGCAGGCCTATAGCAAGGCTTTTGAAAATAATTATAAAGTGGTGAGTCAGCAATATAAGGTGAAGTTATTGCCCTTCTTTATGCAAGGTGTCGCCGGTAATAAAATATTGATGCAAAAGGATCTGATTCATCCGAATGCCAAAGCACAGACGATCCTGTTAAATAATGCTTATCCGTATATTAAAGGCGCTTTATAAAGCGCCTTTAACTTATTTTAGAATGTATTCAGATGAATCGTGATTAGAAGTCGAAGAATATCACTTCACCAGTTTCCAATGAATATTCAGCACCCACGACTTTTAATTTTCCTTGTCCGATCAGGTTTTCCAGAACGGCTGAACCATGACGCAACTGATTTACCGAAGCAAATACGTTGGAACGTACTGCATGCTTGGATAATTTTGCCAAGTCATTTTTCAGTTCAGTTTGCATTAAAGTTTCCACGGAAGGACGTACGCGGTTCACAATCGACATCAGGTTTGCCGATGGCGGGCAATCTGGGCACATCAAGGTATCAATAGTGGCTTTAATCGCACCACAGTGACTGTGACCTAACACCACCACAATCGCGCAATCATAACGTGCCGCAGCAAATTCAACACTGCCGACCTGTGAGGGTGCAACAATATTACCTGCAACACGAATCACAAAAAGATCGCCGAGACCCTGATCAAAAACCATTTCGGCTGGAACGCGCGAATCTGAACATCCCAAAACAATCGCAAACGGATTCTGATCCTCTGCCATTTCTGCGCGCTGTTGGTGGCTAAGTTGTTTTGGATGCGTGGTATCGCCACTGACAAAACGTTGGTTACCCTGTCTAAGACGTTCTAAAGCTTCTTGAGCTGTGAGCATTCTTTTCTATCACCGATGGTTTTAGTTGCAATATCTTACTGCCAGTTTTTTTGAATGTCACTTGCAAAAAATCTTAGCTGATTAAATTTTTAGCATTTATTTAATTTCATTTCCGCAGGGAAATTATGCGCAATACATCACACTTTCCAGCCATTTAATGCAATCTAGCAAAAAACTAATGGGTGACAAGCGCAAGGATTGATTTAAAATAGGGTGAAGAATAATGTTTTTATTTGAATGAAAATTGCAAATTTATAACATGGAAGTATTTTGATTGAGCAATTTGCTCACTGGGTTTGTTTTGGGGAATGGCCAATGAAGAAAATAATAAAATTGCGCTCGAAAATGATCTGTTCAGCCTTGGTTGCCTTAAGCATGGCATTACCGGGCCTGACACAGGCTCAAATACTGTTTAGCCAGAAAAATGAAACTTCTGCCAAAGTCTTGCAGCAGCATCTGTTGCAAGAACGTAATCTTGCCGGACTCAAATCCAAGACCCTCAAAATTGGCGAGGTCACCTGGAGCTATAGCGAAGGCGGTGCCAAGAACAAACCATCCATTCTACTGATTCATGGTCTGGCCGGCACCCGTGACAACTGGAACCGGGTCGCGCAGTTTCTGACGCCCTATTATCATGTCATTATTCCGGATCTGCCGAGCAACGGCGACACCAAAGTTCCGGACAATTTTGATGTTTCTGTGCCCAATGTGACCTCTCAGCTACGTTTATTTATTGAAACCTTAAATGTGGACGAGAATTTACATATTGCTGGACATTCCTTGGGTGGTTCGATTGCCACAGTCTATGCCTCGCAATACCCTTTCGATACGCAAAGTCTTTTTTTAATCAATAGCGCTGGCCTGTATAAAATGGGGAATACGCCCTATACCAAAGATCCACAGGCCTTAAAAGATCTGATCGTCAGCAAACCCGGTGATCTTCAAGATGTTTCCAAACAGCTGATGCAGAACCCGCCAGTGATTCCTTATCAGTTGCGACATGCACAGGAAAAACTGCTGATTTCACGCGCTGAACAAACCAGTAAATCAATTGATCAGGTGGTGATGCTAAACCGGATTTATACACCGGAAACCTTCGCCCGCCTGACCCGCACGGTCGAAGCGCCAACCTTGATTTTATGGGGCAGACAGGATCGGATCATTAATGTCGAAGTGGTCAAAGAACTACATGCCCTGCTGAAACGTGCCGAAAAACCGGTGATTCTAAATAATGTCGGGCATATGCCGATTCTGGAAGCAGAAAAACAGGTCGCACAACATTATTTGCCTTTTCTGGCCAAGACACAGACCCTAAAAAACCCGCTTGCTGATAAACTCATTCCTTTAAATTAAGTTTCAGAGATGCTATGCAGAAACACCCGATGATTGAGCAGTTGATCGATGCTCAACTTGATTTTCTCGATCAGGCATTTTCTCAATCTGAAACGATTCAAAGCGAGTTTCATGCGTTTTATTTGTGGCTGCGTAAACAAACTCTAAAAGAGCTGTGGAACTGTGAACTGATCAATCAGCTGTTGCAAAAACAGATTCTGGGTACTGCTGCCAGCAGCTTTCTGATTGAACAGATTGCCGAACATATCCGTTTTGCCCTGGTGCATCCGGCCAATGATTCCACCACAATTGCCGATCTGATCCCAGTCCTGACCGTAGACAAGATCGCCCAGTATGTGGCCAGCAAAAGTGGCCATCGGCAGCGTCTGATTAAAACCGTAGTCAATAATCCGGCATTTTCAGCCATGATTACCCAATTGATCCAGCATTCCATTCAGGATTATCTGGATAACTCCATGATTGCCAAAAGTGTACCCGGGGTTTCCCGCTTTATGAAAATGGGCAAATCGGTACTGGAAAATGTCACCGATACCAACCTCGATAGCACCATTGCACGTTATCTGCAAAAGAACATTCTGAAGCTTAGCCAGATGAGTGAGCATGTGCTGAACCAACATTTTGACGACGAGAAACTCTATCATTTTCAGGCCAATCTCTGGCATAAAATCAAGGACATGCCAGTATCTGTCTTGAAGAATTATATTGAGTTGCAGGACCTGAATCAGACGGTCGGCTTAGGTCATGACATCTGGGATCACATACGTCAGACAGACTATTTACAGCAGCAAGTGCATGACGGAATTCATACTTGGTATGTCCGCAATCAGGAACATACTTTTGATCAATTATTACGTGATTTGAATATTGATGAAGCGCTAATTCAGAATGAATTGCAGCAACTGCTCAGTCCGGTAATCCAGCAGATGGTTTCACAGGGTCATTTACGTGAACGTGCACGCAAATATCTGGAACAATTTTATTATCATGAAGATACTTTAAAAATCCTTAAAATTTAGATAAAAAAGCCGCTTTATAGCGGCTTTTTTATCTGCTTAAATTAGAAATTATAGGTTAATCCGGCAAATACTTGCTGACGATCCAGATAATAATCATTTGAAGCATTTGACAGTTTTTTATCAAATAAATTATTTAATCCGGCTCGAACAGTGACTTGATCATTCACTTCATAATTTGCAGACAGATTAAATACGGTATGTGGCTTTTGCATCACCACTGTATCTTCAGCACTTGCTGTATATTGCTCACCAGTATATTGCGCTGCAAGTTCCAAGGAAAGTGGATCAGTGGGCGTCCAGTTGAGTGCACTATAAACTGACAACTCTGGAATCGTTGAGAGATTTTTGCCTGTCACTAAATTTTTTGACTCAAAATAATAGGTTGCATTGGTTTTCTAGCTCAAACTATCTAAAAGTGGTAATGCTACACTTGCCTCCAAGCCTCGTACACGCGCTTTTTCAGCATTTTGATATTGTGTCCACCAGACACCATTAATTTCGCCTAAAGCACGATATTCAATTTTATTTTTAAAATCTGTGTGGAAATAGGTTAAACCGAGATCAAAGTCATTTTGAGCAAAATTAAATCCAATTTCATAGTTAGTACTTTCTTCAGGCTGCAAGTCTGCATTACCAGCCATATAACATCCGCCCGATACATAACCCAAAGGCTTAAGTGATGTACATCCATTCCCCCCTGAACGAGTCGCGGCACCTGCAGTATTCTCTTTTAATGAAGGTGCTCTAAAGCCCTGAGCAACACCCCCTTTGACAGTCAAGGCTTCATTTGGTTGCAGCACCAGATAAGCACGGGGACTATTATGTGTGCCAAATTTATCGTGATGATCAAAACGGTTCCCCAGTGTTAAATGTACTTGATCATTAAAAATAATTTTATCTTCAATAAACAGCGCCCAAGTATCTCCTTCTAGCTCTGAACCATATTCATTTCCATCATAACTTGGAATAGAAAGCCCAATATTACGTGTATTGATCAACTCTTCTGATTTCCACTGGCCTCCCACTGTAGCGATATGCTCAACCCCTAACTGAAACGGAATATTGAGATTACCCTCTACAATGCTTTCCTTGGATTTTTGTGTGGTCGGCCCCGTCTCTGTCACCTGACTTTGATCATAATCATTATAGTAAGCAGTAATTTTTGAATCACCAAAAGCCAACTTGGCATCATGTGACAAGGAAATTGAACGGTGTTCTAACTCTGACGGACCCCAAGATAATACAGCCTGTTCTTGGCCATCTACCACCTGTGATGTGGTAGACGGGTTATCTTGCTGCAACCCATAGCCCAGTTCTAAAGACAGGCTATGAATATCATTCGGCGTATAATCAAATTTTAAATTCGCATTTTGATCACGGCTACCCGATTGTCCTGTTGCCTTACTGCCCACCATTCCAGGAATATTACGATCAGAAATTTGATAGCCTTGATCTGCTTCCTGTTCAGTGATCCCGACTGTGGCACGCATGCCGAGCGTATCTGTTAAAGGGCCATATCCGACTAGTCCTGATTGTATCGTTCGGCCCAAATCAGAAGATGTAGTCGGCACAGTATGATTTAAGGTAAAAGACCCTCCCCATTCTGAAGGGATTTTTTTGGTAATGATATTGATCACGCCACCCATCGCATCAGAACCATATAAAGAAGACATTGGCCCACGTACGACCTCAATGCGTTCAATCATTTCTGGTCTAACCCAGTTTAGATCTTGATGACCCAAGTTTGCACGATAGTTGGTATCTCTGGATGAACCTACACGTTTTCCATCAATTAAGATAAGTGTGTAATTTTCAGGCATGCCACGTAATTGAATTTTTGAGCCAGCCCCATTTGAACTAAGTCCCCCTGTTACACCAGGTACACGTTTTAAAATATCTGCCAGACTTGAAACGGGTTGTTTTTGAATTTCTTCGGCAGTAATGACACTAATTGAAGCTGGGGCAGATTTAACATCCACCGCCTGCCCACTCGCAGTCACCACAATCGTTTGTAACTTGGTCGTCTCAGATTGCACTACGCCTTCTTTTTCTTCAGTAACTTGGTCCTGCGCTTGTACTGAAACAGTCATTGCTGTGAATACGGCAAAAGCTAAAGTTGTTTTTAAGAATGGCTTATTCATACTTTGTACGCCCCAATATTTATGAAGAGATCATGTTTATTCGGTTGCGAAGTGTAACATCTTTTCAATTGAATGCAATTAATATTGATAATTATTATCATTAACATTCACTGGTTTTTAAGCCAGATATAAAAAAACCTCGAAATTTCGAGGTTTTTTAAAATGCGATAAATAAACTGTTATATAGAACAGCTTATTTCATATACGCACCTTCAGACTGACTATGATCCGTTTCATCAACGACATGCATTAACTCTGGTACATGTTGTTTTAATGTGGTTTCAACACCTTGTTTTAAAGTGATATCAATCGCTGAACAGCCCTGGCAACCACCACCAAATTTAAGTACAGCGGTTAAACCTTTTTCAGGGTCTTCTTTGACTTCAACCAGTGCACAGTTACCACCATGACCTGCCAGGCCCGGGTTGATTTCAGACTGTAATACATAGGTAATACGCTCTTCTACCGATGCATCTGGACCTACACGTGGTACTTTGGAATTCGGTGCACGGAATGTCAACTGACCACCAAAACGGTCTTTGTTGTAGTCAATCACGGCATCGAGTAAATACGGAATAGATGGCGAGTCGATAAAAGCAGGGAAATCAGGATATTCCTGCTTATAATCTGTCGGTACAACTTCATCAGGTGCACTATAGGCCATGCAACATTCAGCGCGAGGAGTACCCGGATGCTCTACAAAAACACGCACACCAATACCCGGGGTGTTCTGTTTATCCAGTAGATCCTTTAAATACTCTTGTGCTGTTGGTGTAATCAATAAGTTGGGAATTTCACCAACAACTGGAGTGCTGCTGTTCTCAGTCGACATAACAATAATTTCCTCAAGCTCAAGCGGCCATTTTAACTGAAGATGCGGGGTAATTTTTAAAAATCAACTAAAATTGTCGGATTTATTATAAAAGTACAACTTTAGCTCAATTTTAATGGCATGATAATTGGCAAATAGGCACCATTAGAATCATTTATATGCTTGATTTACCTTTTAATCATACCGTTACCATTATTCTGATCACCTGTATTGTGTCATTTATTGCTTTCTCCAAAGAGACGGTGATGAATCGCCTGATTTTCTGGCCACCGGCACTGCAACGTGGACAATATGATCGCTTTATTACGCATGGCTTTATCCATGCGGATGGAGCGCATCTCTTGTTCAATATGATTACCCTGTTCTTTTTTGGCAGCGTGATTGAAAGCTTTTATCGTCAATATCTGTATGACTTGGGTTTTATCCTGTTTTACCTCGGTGGTCTGATCGCAGCGATTCTGCCAAGTTACCTAAAGCATAAAAATGATGCGCGCTGGGCCAGTCTAGGCGCTTCCGGTGCAGTGTCGGCTGTACTGTTTGCCTATATTCTGTTTGAACCTTGGAAGTTGATCTTTGTGTTTTTCATTCCGGTTCCTGCAATTATTTTTGCTGTGCTGTATGTGGCCTATAGCATCTGGTCAGGCAAAAAAGGCAATAGCAATATTAATCACAGCGCGCATTTATGGGGAGCGGCTTACGGGGTGGTCATGACGATTATTCTGGAACCACGCCTGATTCCGCATTTCCTGAATAAACTGATGCAGGTTCCGTTTTAATTAGGTTTTTTAAATACTGAGGGAATAAAGCTACATATGAGTTAAGCCTTATATTTCTGCTAAAAATTGATAAGAGAGCTACTGCTCTCTTATTTGTTTGAAACATCTCGTAATATATTAGAAAGTGATGATGTCACTTAATGCCAATCTTGGAGTGAATTTTGCAGCGATAATGTATACATCTGTATATTAATTACTGTCAATTACGAGATATTTTGCATGTCCATTACACCAGACGGTCTTCAATTTCCTCTTCAGTCTCCGCAACAAAAACCGAGTAGCTCCAAAGCAGGACGCGCGATCATCGCAGCCGCCTTAGCCAATGTCGATTCACGCAGTTCTCAACAGGCACAATCAGGAAAAAACTGGCGCAAACAGTATACTGTGCAT
The DNA here is from genome assembly GCF_048957595.1 of Acinetobacter sp. AS5. Taxonomy (NCBI): domain Bacteria; kingdom Pseudomonadati; phylum Pseudomonadota; class Gammaproteobacteria; order Moraxellales; family Moraxellaceae; genus Acinetobacter; species Acinetobacter sp. AS5. Next base: position 209,202 of record NZ_JARDAL010000001.1, read on the forward strand.
TTTAAGCAGCTGGTCGAGCAAGGATTAAGTTCCCCTGAAGCCAGCTTGAAAATTGCCGAAGATGGATTGGCAAAGGCTCATCAGACTTTTGAATTTTACCGTGATGGTCAAAAGTATGTATTGCAAGATGCTTTAACTCTGCCCGCAGGTCAGTTGCATACCGTCAAGCTGACAGGTAATAGCAAATCGACATCAGAATGGTATGTGCCCTACCACGGTCAAAAACTGCAAGGTGACGCCTTATTGGAGCAAATTGAGCGCTGGGAAAGCCAAGGCATCGTGGAAACCAGTCATGCCAATGCCCTACGTGAATGTGTCGTGCATCCTGAATGGTTTGATCTTTCCGATCGGACCACTGTGCTGTTTGGTGCAGCATCTGAAGCCGGCCCTTTGACCTGGCTGGCGAAATGGAAAGCCAATATTGTGGCGATTGATCTGCCGAACACCCGGGTTTGGGGCAAGATTGTCGATACCATTAGCCAAGGCAATGCCACACTGTATGCGCCATGTACTGAAGACCTGCCTGCTGACACTTCACTTGATACTTTAAAAGAAAAATTGGGCGCAAATTTGCTGACCCAGATTCCCGAAATTGCCAAATGGTTATTACAATTCGAACAGGATCTGGATCTGGCTGCAATTGCTTATCTTGATGGTGAAAAGCATGTCCGTGTTTCGATGGCAATGGATGCCATTATGCAGCATGTCAGCCAGCACAAAGCCAATACCAGCCTGATGTACATGTGTACGCCGACCGATGTATATGCTGTTCCAGCTGAAGTGATCGAAGCCTCAAAAGAAAAATATGCGGAACGCTCTAAGGTACAAACCCTGATTTCCAAAGGTGTTTCGACTTTAAGCCGTCAACACTTTTTCCAGAAAAATGGCCATGAGCTGATTCAGTCTGGTGATCAGGCTTATGGTATCTGTGACTGCCTGGTCGTTGAACAAGGCCCAAACTACGCGCTGGCAAAACGTATCCAGCAATGGCGTGCTACCTTAGCGCGTGCTCAAGGCCAACGAGTTAGCATCAATATTGCGCCTTCTACGACCACTTATTCAGTCACCAAGAATCCGCTATTAAAAGCTGCGTTCAATGGCGCCAGCCTGTTTGATGTTGAAGCTTTCGCGCCTGAAACCACCAATGCAATTATGGCAGCACTATGGATTCATGATCTGCGTAATCCAGAATCAGTGGCCAATCCTGAAGTAAAACTTAACCATCCGCTTGAGTTAATGATGCATGGTGCGAATCATGGTGGTTTGTGGCGGGTTGCTTATCTGGCGCGTACTGCATTGCCTTTTGCTGCGCTGTATGGTTTTACGATGGAGAAGTTACCAAAGGGATTGTTGAGTAAGTTAAAGAAGTAATTTATTTCCTTCTTTCGAGACTTCTTCTACGTTAGATAAACTTTTATTTAATGTTTATCCCCTCACCCCAGCCCTCTCCCAAAGGGAGAGGGAGCTTCCCCAATGGATTCAAATTAGTATTAAGCATCTAAAGAAACGTTTTTTAATAAAATGAATACTATTTAACTTAAACTGTCTATTTGAATAATTAATGTAGTTCCCTCTCCTGAGCAAGTTTTAAAGCACCGCTTTTAAAACGAAGCGCAAGTGAGGGTTAGGCAGAGGTCATTTTTGCAAATGACAGAAGCCCCACATAAGCATTTTCTCTCTCCTAAATCCTCTCCCAAAGGGAAAGGACTTTAAAAATCCAATAAAAAAACGCTGCCGTAGCAGCGTTTTTTTACATCACATCTTTTTAGAACACTTTTAACAGTACCCAGTACAAACCACCTGAAAGACAGATCGTTGCTGGTAAAGTAAAGATCCAGGCAGACAGAATGGTTTTCACCATTTGGAAGTTCAAGCCGGACTTGTTCGCCACCATGGTACCTGCTACTGCAGAGTTCAATACATGGGTGGTTGATACCGGCATACCGAAACCATCTGCTGCAGCAATGGTCGACATCGCAACAAGCTCGGCAGACATACCCTGACCATAAGTCATATGCTGTTTACCAATACGCTCACCAACCGTCACGACAATACGCTTCCAGCCGACCATCGTACCCAGACCAAGTGCCAAGGCTGTTGCCACCTTCACCCAGGTCGGAATGTATTGCAGGAATGAATCCAGATTGTCACGGTATTCATCCACTGTTTTTTCCTGCGCAGCACTCATTGCCGGTAAAGCTTCTGCTTTATCCAGACGTTTAAATGCTGTAGTGCTCAGATACATGTCATTACGGAATTCAGAAACTTGAGCTTCAGGAACATCCTTAATACTGGTATAGCTACCAACTTTTTCACCCAGATGATCCGTCAAGCTTGCCAAGGCAGGCACGACTTCAGGGGTAATTTCCTTGGTCTGAATGTACTTGGTGATGACATCACGAGCTTGCTCATCCGGAATATCCTGATGATTTGGATAGATCACATCCGCTGTTTGTGCAGATAACTGACCAAAAGACTGAATATGTTGTGCATCCAGATTCTTGTTCAGCGAGTACGCCAAAGGCACACAGCCGATCAGGATCAGCATGATCAGGCCCATACCTTTTTGACCGTCATTTGAACCATGGGCAAAGCTCACCCCAGTACAGGTAAAGATCAGCATGGCACGAATCAATGGTGGTGGTGGCTTGTTACCTTCAGGTGGCTGGAACAGTTCCAGTTGACGCTTGAAGATTTTTTTCACCAGCAGGAACACAATCGCAGCAAATGCAAAACCGATTAAAGGCGAGAATAACAGCGCCTTACCGACTTTCATTACCTGCTCCATGTCTATCCCTGAAGCGCCAGTACCGGCATTCAGAATATAGTTCATGATGCCCACACCCAGAATCGAACCGATCAGGGTATGTGAACTGGATGCCGGAATACCGAGGAACCAGGTTCCCAGATTCCAGAGAATAGCCGCGATCAGCATGGCAAAGACCATGGCAAAGCCTGCTCCGGAGCCAACATTCATGATCAGCTCGACCGGCAATAACGCAATAATACCGTAAGCGACCGCACCACTGGCGACCATAACCCCAAGGAAGTTACAGAAGCCGGCCCACATCACTGCGACAGGAGCTGAAAGTGCATTGGTATAAATGACCGTGGCAACTGCATTGGCGGTATCGTGGAAGCCATTGACGAACTCAAAGCTCAACGCAATAAAAAGTGCCGTCGCTAACAAAATAACTGAATACAAGCCCAAGGCCGGTACATGCGCTAAATCTGCAGACAACTGGAAGCCGATATAAATCAGCGTAGTGATAATAAGAGTCAGGAACACCGGCATAAAAAATTTCGGTGTTGGCACATGAACATTGGTCGACTTTTGGGAAGCCGACCCGTGTGCTGAATCTACGGGAGTTTGATTAGGATTCATGCAAGCAGGAATAGAGGATTCAAGAATCCCCATATTGTTCAGTTAAATTGTGACAATTATATGACAAACTGCTGTCATATGAAGCAATTATTTGGATTTTCTTGCTGCTATTCGTCCTGTTTAATTCCGACTAAAACACTAGATTTTGATTTTATAAATCATTTACTTAAGATAAGATTCCAGCTTATTTAAGCTTAAAAACCGCACATAATTTGCTACTAAAACGATTCACACCCTGCTTGTCATCAAGCTGAGTAAAAGTTTCAGTTACACAGCATAAGCCATCAATATGACAATTTCATGAATGAAAGCATCAGCTTAATTTTTTGATTTTGTTTACTGCCTCAAAGACATCGAATCAGATTCGAAATTGCAATATTTTCTGATCCGGATTTTAAAACTTGTTGTTTATCTAGATGACTTATCAAATTTTCATATCATGCTTATCCATCATTCTGAGCAATGCCAGCAGAAATCAGCCAACTAATCTGCTAAGATTAGCATCGTTTTTTTTGATTTCTGCTGAGAAAGTTTGAATGTCTACACTTACCACTTTAAAAGAACTTCTTGCCAAAAGAATTTTAATTATCGATGGTGCGATGGGTACCATGATCCAGCGCCATAAACTGGAAGAAGCCGATTATCGTGGTGAGCGTTTTGCTGACTGGGCCTATGATCTCAAAGGTAATAATGATTTGCTGGTACTGACTCAGCCACAGATCATTCAAGGCATTCATGAAGCTTACTTGGAAGCTGGCGCCGACATTATTGAAACCAACACCTTTAACGGTACCCGCGTTTCAATGTCGGATTACCACATGGAAGATCTGGTTCCTGAAATTAACCGTGAAGCAGCGCGTCTGGCCAAAGAAGCCTGTGCCAAATATTCAACGCCTGAAAAACCGCGTTTTGTAGCCGGTGTGATCGGACCAACATCACGCACAACATCTATTTCTCCAAACGTGAATGACCCGGCGTTCCGTAACATCACCTTTGATGCTTTAAAAGTTGACTATATCGAATCAACCAAAGCATTGATTGAAGGTGGTGCAGATATCATCCTGATCGAAACTGTGTTCGATACCTTGAATGCCAAGGCCGCGATCTTTGCGGTGAAAGAAGTCTTTAAAGAATTGGGCTATGAACTGCCAATCATGATTTCAGGTACGATCACGGATGCATCAGGTCGTACATTGACTGGTCAAACCGCTGAAGCCTTCTGGAACTCAATGCGTCATGCAGAGCCGTTATCTATCGGCTTTAACTGTGCCCTAGGTGCAGATGCGATGCGTCCACACGTGAAAACCGTGTCTGACGTTGCTGATACCTTTGTTTCAGCGCATCCAAACGCTGGTTTGCCAAATGCCTTCGGTGGTTATGATGAAACGCCGGAAGAAACCGCAGCATTTATTAAAGAATTTGCAGAAAGCGGCTTAATTAATATTACCGGTGGTTGCTGTGGTACTACGCCGGATCATATACGTGCGATTGCAAATGCTGTTGCAGGCATTACCCCTCGTCAAATTCCTGAAATTGAGCCTGCGTGTCGTTTAAGTGGTTTAGAGCCATTTAACATCACCAAAGATTCACTGTTCGTGAACGTCGGTGAACGTACCAACGTCACCGGTTCGAAAAAATTCCTGCGTCTGATTCGTGAAGAAAACTTCGCCGAAGCGCTTGATGTTGCCCGTCAACAGGTTGAAGCTGGTGCGCAGGTCATCGACATCAACATGGATGAAGGCATGCTCGATTCGCAAGGTGCGATGGTGCATTTCCTGAATCTGATTGCTTCTGAGCCGGATATTTCACGCGTGCCAATCATGCTGGATTCTTCTAAATGGGAGATTATCGAAGCGGGCCTGAAATGTGTGCAAGGTAAAGCTGTGGTGAACTCGATTTCCCTGAAAGAAGGTCATGACGAGTTTGTCGAACGTGCCCGCCTCTGCCGTCAATATGGTGCTGCGGTTATCGTGATGGCATTTGATGAAGATGGTCAGGCCGATACAGCTGCGCGCAAAAAAGAAATCTGTAAGCGTTCATATGATGTTCTCGTGAATGAAGTGGGCTTCCCGTCTGAAGATATTATCTTTGACCCGAACGTCTTTGCGATTGCGACCGGTATTGAAGAACACAACAACTATGGCGTGGACTTTATTGAAGCGACTGGCTGGATTAAACAGAACCTGCCAAATGCGATGATTTCTGGTGGTGTGTCGAACGTATCATTCTCGTTCCGTGGTAACGAACCGGTACGTGAAGCGATTCACTCAGTGTTCCTGTACCATGCCATTCAGCAAGGCATGACTATGGGTATTGTAAATGCCGGTCAGATGGCGATTTACGATGACATCGATAAAGAACTGAAAGAAGCCGTTGAAGATGTTGTTTTAAACCAGAACCAAGGTGAAAGTGGTCAGGAAGCGACAGAAAAACTGCTTGCTGTTGCTGAAAAATACCGTGGTCAAAGTGGTACGCAAAAAGCCGAAGAAAACCTGGAATGGCGTAATGAGTCTGTTGAGAAACGTCTTGAATATGCATTGGTAAAAGGCATCACGACTTATATTGACCAGGATACCGAAGAAGCGCGTTTAAACTCTACACGCCCACTGGATGTGATTGAAGGTCCATTGATGGCCGGTATGAACGTGGTCGGTGACTTGTTCGGTGCCGGTAAAATGTTCTTGCCGCAAGTGGTGAAATCTGCACGTGTAATGAAACAGGCTGTTGCTTGGTTGAACCCGTTCATTGAAGCCGAGAAAACTCAAGCTGAGGCCAAAGGTAAAATCCTGCTGGCTACGGTGAAAGGCGATGTACACGACATCGGTAAGAACATCGTTGGCGTAGTATTGGGCTGTAACGGTTATGACATCGTTGACCTTGGCGTGATGGTACCTTGCGAGAAGATTCTGCAAACTGCGATTGATGAAAAAGTTGATATCATCGGTTTGTCTGGTCTGATCACGCCGTCATTGGATGAAATGGTCTTTGTTGCCAAAGAAATGCAACGTAAAGGCTTTAACATTCCACTGATGATTGGTGGTGCAACGACTTCTAAAGCGCATACCGCAGTGAAAATCTCACCGCAATATCATAATGATGGCGTGCTTTATACCGCGGATGCTTCGCGTGCCGTGGGTGTAGCCACGCAGTTGCTCTCTCCTGAGATGAAACCTAAGCTTTTGGCTGACTATGCAGCGGATTATGAAAAAATCCGTACCCGTCTTGCGAACAAGCAACCGAAAGCGGCTAAATTGTCTTATCAAGAATCGGTTGAAAACGGCTTCAAGATCGACTTCGACAAGAATGCACCGGTTAAGCCGAACTTCATCGGTTCAGAAACTTTCACAAATTATCCGCTTGAAGCTTTGGTGGAATATTTTGACTGGACGCCGTTCTTTATTTCATGGAGCTTGGCGGGTAAATTCCCGAAAATCCTTGAAGATGAAGTTGTTGGTGAAGCAGCGCGTGACTTGTATGAACAAGCGCAAGCAATGCTGAAAGACATCATCGAGAATAAACGTTTCGATGCGCGTGCGACGTTTAGTATTTATCCTGCAAACCGTGTAGCAGCAGATACAGTTGCCGTTGCTGATGAATCAGGCAATATAACGCACAGCTTCGAACACTTACGTCAGCAGTCTGACAAAGTCACTGGCAAAGCAAACTACTCTCTGGCTGACTTTATTGCGCCAAAAGATGTAGCTCAGGATTACTTGGGTGGCTTTGCCGTGTCAATCTTCGGTGCGGAAGAGTTATCTCAAGAATACAAAGCCAAAGGCGATGACTATAACGCAATTATGGTTCAAGCCTTGGGTGACCGTTTTGCAGAAGCATTTGCGGAGCACTTACATGAGCGTATTCGTAAAGAGTTCTGGGGCTACCAAGCAGATGAGCAGCTTTCAAATGAAGAATTGATCAAAGAGAAGTATGTCGGTATTCGTCCTGCACCGGGCTACCCTGCTTGTCCTGAGCATTCTGAAAAAGCACCACTCTTTGATTGGTTAGGTACAACCGACAAGATTGGTACGTACTTGACGACGAGCTTTGCGATGTGGCCACCTTCATCAGTGAGCGGTTTCTATTATGCAAACCCTGAAACTGAATACTTTAACGTGGGTAAAATCTCTGGCGACCAGTTGGAAGATTATGCGAAGCGTAAAGGTTGGACGTTAGATGAAGCGAAACGTTGGTTAGCACCGAATTTGGATGATTCTGTGGTGTAATCCCCCTCCTTGCGAAGCGATGCTTCTCACCTTTGATAAAGGGGGAAGAATCCATTCGTATCGAATAAAAAATCCCCCTCAATCGAGGGGATTTTTGTTTTTAATCTTTTAATCCCCCTAAATCCTGAGCCATATATGTCGCTAGGTTAAAGAGGGACTTCCACGTATCAAATTATTTACGTGACAACTCCTCCCTTTTTAAAGGGAGATTGGGAGGGATTAATTGATATAAATAAAACAATTACTTAAAATGAATAAATACTAAAAATTGAACATTAAATAATGGCTATCATAAAAATTCTAGATTCAGGAAGTTTAGAGTCAATATGTAAAATTCTCGGTGAAACGAATGATGGACTTTCTGGAACTGAGATAGGCAAATATCTAGCAGAATGTCATATCCCTGACCTTCAACCGAATATCACCAAATGGAAACGTCTATACGAAGCTTTAAATAGCAAACAACACAATGACCGTTGCTCAAATCATATTTTAGCTTTTATAAAGCACGTTATGCGCCCATCAAGACACATAAATAGGAAAGAGTGGTTTGAATACATAAAAAATGATTTAAATTTTGCTTTATCTTTCGAAGGTTTTGAATTAACAGAAAGTGGGGAAATCAAGTACGCTGAAAAAGTTCAAACTTTCAGTGAGGCTGAAGCACGAGCACAAAATTTAAGAAAATCATTATTAGATAGAAAAATTCATCCTGATGTACTTACTTTCTGCAAAGCAGAATTACTTGTAGATAACTATTTTCATGCAGTATTTGAAGCTACTAAAAGTATTGCTGAGAAAATCAGACTTAAAACGAATCTAACTTCTGATGGAGCTGAATTAGTTGATCAAGCTTTTTCGTATAAAAATAAAGTGCCTTATTTAGCCTTAAATAATTTAACCACACCGAGCTATCAGAGTGAACAGAATGGTTTTATGCATTTACTCAAAGGCATATTTGGAACATTTAGAAATACTACAGCCCATGCTCCCAAAATTACATGGAGTATAGATGAACAAGATGCCTTAGATATATTATCAACAGTATCTTTAATTCATAGAAAATTAGACAAAGTAATTGAAGCTAAAAAAATGTATGAAGGGCAAATATAATCCCTCCTAACCTCCCTTTTGAAAAGGGAGGAACAGCACGAATCCAAAACCATCATAAAATTCGCATGAAGTCCCTCTTTCTCAAAGAGGGATTTAGGGAGATTCTTGTTGAATAAATCGATAAATCACTTCTACCACATTATCCAACTGTTCGATCACCTGCCCGTTATCAAACCTAAGCACTTTCAATCCGAGTTGAGCCAAGGCTTCATCTCGGACCCGATCCGCTTCTAAGCCTTCATTTGTAAAGTGTTGACTGCCATCGCACTCAATCACCAAATTCACAGCAGGACAGTAAAAATTCACGATGTAATTTAAAATTGGCTTTTGCCGATAGAACTGCAAACCTCATATTTACTTTACAAAATCCCTCACCCCGACCCTCTCCCAATGGGAGAGGGAGCATTCATTACTATTTAAATGCTGACATAAATTTATGAATAGACATTCCCTCTCCTTTTAGGCATAGGTATCTACACATCTATGAGATACCTAATGCCATTGTGGCTATCTCATTGAGTTCATCTATTGAATATTC